>CAZOOM010000033.1:0-24984 GCA_964581425.1 uncultured bacterium
GAATGAGCCTTTACCTTAAAAAACGAAAGAGACTGCTGAAAAAAGTTTTGATTGGGCTCAGTTTGTTTGGGATCGGCTCCTTCGTTTTCCTGCTAAGTTGTTTTCTTGGCTTAAATCCTTCAGAAGAGTCTTGGCTTGCCAGCCCGTACTTTCCAGCCGTTTTGATGAGTATGCTTGCGATTGCGCTTTATAAGCCGCTCGATCGAATTTTTACTCGATTTTTTAAACGCTATCTTTTCAGACATACTAACGATTTGCATACCGCGCTTTCTAATCTCGCCTCGGAGCTGGAAACGATTTTAGATCTTCAGGAGCTTGGCAATATTGTAGTGAATACTTTCGGGGAAGTACTCCATCTTAAAACCGTTGCGCTTTTTGTGGCAAATCCCGAGCGTCAGGATTATGAAATTGCCGCTGCTTTTGGGTGGAGTGTCACGGACTGCAAAAAAACGCGTCTGAGCGAGACCTCGCCATTGATAGAACTCATTCGGACTGGACATGAACTGCATATTTGGGTGCGCAATCGCGTTTTACGAGCGCTTCCTTGGCAGCAAGCGAATCAAATTTCTCATGATTTTGTAGCCATCCGGGGCAGCTGGATCATTCCTCTGTTTTTTAAACACGAACTTGTCGGCATGATTGCCTTTGCGGCGCAAAGTGCGGAAAATATTTTTGATGATGCTGATTTTCAAGCGTTTCGCGCCATTGCAGGATCTCTTTCTAAGAGTGTTCGTAACGCGCTTCAATATCGCCAGCTGGAGGCGGCGAACCGGAATCTTCAAGATGCACAGTCGGCATTGCTTCAATCAGCTAAGCTTGCTGCGATTGAAAAACTCGCAACCGGTATTGCTCATGAAATTCATAATCCTTTGACGATTATTTCAGGAAAAGCGCAAGTACTTCTTCTTAAAAAAGACAGAATTCCATTTCCCGATGCGGTTGAAGATGTGTTGAAGACTATCGTGCAGCAAACTAAGCGCGCCGCTGAGATTACGCGTAAACTTTTAATGTTCTCTCAGGGAAGCGGTGAGGCACGCGAGCCTTTAAGTTTGGTAAATGTGTTAAATGATACGATCGCTCTTGTGAATTATCAGACTTCGTTGGATGGTATTACGATTGCGACTGAAATCCATGGAGAAATTCCGCCCTTTGTCGCCAATTTGCATGAAATGCGCGAGGTGTTTCTCAATTTGATGCTGAATGCAGTGCAGTCTATCGGAAATCAGGGAGGCAAGATCCACTGTGATATTTGTTGGAGAGACACGGAAAGCCTTATCGAAATTTCAGTGCTTGACACGGGGACAGGAATTCCCAAGGAAAACCTTCAAAAAATATTCAATCCATTTTTTACGACCCGGCAGGGAGGCGTGGGGCTCGGGCTTTTTGTGACTCAACAGATTATTCATCGCTACGGGGGATCGATTCGAGTGGAGAGTCGAGTCGGTGACGGAAGTATTTTTATGATTTATTTACCGTGTTCTCAATCCATTCAATGGGAAGAGTCTAAAATTTCGGTAAATGTGTAAAGAGTTATCGTGATAGCATCGCATCTGGAATGCGATCAAAGGAGTGCATCATGTATCGAAGTCCGGTTAAAATGCTTGTGGTGGACGACGAGGTGGAAATTTGTGAATTTCTAAAATCCTATTTTGAGGATAAGGATTTTTCAGTGACGACTGCAGCCAATGGCCAGGAAGCGATCCGCGCGGTGGAAGCCGTGCAGCCTCATATTGTTTTATTAGATGTGATGATGCCTGGTATGGACGGAATCGAGGCTTTGGCTTGGATTAAGAAACATTTTCCCAATGTGAAGGTGATTATGGTCACTGCCATTGAGACTAATGAAAAAATTGAAAAGGCCATGAGACTTGGGGCAGATAACTACATTACTAAACCTCTCAGCCTTGATTACCTTGAAAAGGAAGTGAACGAAAAAATCAGTTCTCTGACTCGTACAATTTAATCTTTTTCTCTCGATCTCGAAACTTCTTTCCTAAGTCCTTAAGAGGGCATGATTAAGAGCAAATGATGGAGGTTTGGATTGAGCTTGCCTGGGCGGGATCGAGACGGTATAATGCCGCGTTCTTTTGTGAATTATGAAGAAAAAACAAACGCCTAAATCTAAGACGCCTTCCAAGGATATCCGTGTTTCTGCGGATGTAAAACCTTCATCGAAAGATTTTTCCCAGTTTAAGCAAGCGCTCCACCTCATTCGCAAGCGCATTGCAGGCGGTCTGGAGCATATCGAACAGGAATCTCTCAATAAATCTCAGCGGGATGCGGCCGGAGATCTTTCGGGCTATTCGCTTCACATGGCAGATGTTGCAACCGACAATTTCGATATGGAGTTTAACATTAATCTGGCCTCCAACGAACAGCAATACCTTAATCTTATTGATTCAGCTTTAAAGAAAATTGATGAAGGAACTTACGGATCTTGTGAGGATTGCTCAAAAGTTATTCCACAAAAAAGGTTGTTAGCTGTACCTTTTGCCCGTCTTTGTATCGCATGTCAGGAACTGGAAGAGAAAAAATCACGCCGCGGTTAATTCGTTTCTACCTTTTGGTCGTCTTATTAGTGGTGCTTGACCAAGCCACTAAAATTTTGGCTTTGCATCATCTTGCCCCTTTGGACACGCTGCCGATTCTTCCCAATGTTTTTCACCTGACGCTAGTCCAAAACCGGGGAATTGCTTTTGGCTTCTTCCGAAACTCTGGAATGGCTCTTTTTGCGGTGATTTCGCTGAGTTTAAGCGCACTTTTCGTGATGAGTTTTTATTTAAAAAAATTCAGCCGTTTTGGAATTTTGTCGCTGGCCTTCATTTTAGGCGGTGCGTGCGGGAATTGGCTGGATCGCTTGCGGCTGGGATATGTTGTGGATTTTTTAGATTTTCGAATTTGGCCAGTTTTTAATTTAGCGGATACGGCTATTTCTCTAGGAGTAGGAATTTATATTCTTCAATTAATGCTCGATCCAAAAAAATCATGAGACCCATTCTTTTTTCGATAGGCCCCTTTCATCTTTACTCCTTTGGTGTGATGGTGGCGCTCGGAGTGCTTTGCTCTTTGGCATTGATGCGGATGCGGTTACAAAAAGACCCTTTTTGCACTTCGGATGATGTTCTTGATTTTATTTTCTTTTCTGCCTTGGGAGGATTTTTAGGGGCAAGAATTTATTTTGTATTTCAAAATCTGAGTTACTATTCCCAGTCTCCGCTGAGTGCTTTTGCTATTTGGGAGGGCGGGCTTACTTATTACGGCGGTCTTCCAGTTGCTGTTTTTTCACTGGTGATGGTTTTACGGCGGAAAAAAATAGCTGCGCTTAAAGGACTTGATTTTATTTCACCCTACGTTGCGTTGACTCATGCCTTTGGACGCCTCGGGTGTTTTTTAAATGGATGCTGTTTCGGATCCTCGTGCCGTTTACCTTGGGCTGTTTCTTTTCCCAAAGGACCGGTCCAGGTGCATCCAGCGCAGCTTTATGAGGCTTTTTCATTGATTGCAATCTCATGGATTCTGAGTGCTTACGACCAAAAGCCTCATCGAAGGGGATTCACGTTCGCTTATTTTTTGATCTTTTGCGGCCTGGGACGGTTTGCCGTAGAGTTTTACCGCGAAAGACAGGTTGAGATTATGGGGCTTGGCCTGAATCAGTGGATCAGTTTGCTTGTGATTCTCATTGGATTTTCTTTGAAGCAGTTTTTGATCCGCAAGGATCAGAGGATGTTAAAACATGGAAGTTGAAAAAATTCAGGTTGATAAATCAGGGCACGGAAGACGCATTGATATCTTTCTAGCGGAGAAATTGCAGGACCGGATTTCGCGCTCTCAGATCAAAAAACATATTGATGAAGGTTCGGTTAAAATTGCCGGAAACAAAGTAACCGCTCACGCGAAATTAAAACTTGGAGATGAGATTGAGTTTGAGTGGATGGAAAAAGCTCCCGAAGGTGTTCGTGCGGAAGATATCCCTCTGGAAATTCTTTTTGAAGATAATGAAATCATTGTAATTAAAAAACCTGCAGGCATGGTGGTCCATCCGGCTTACGCCAATCCTGATCACACGCTGGTGAATGCGCTTCTTTTTCATTTCAGAACCCTATCGCATACGGAAACCATCCGGCCCGGACTGGTGCACCGCTTGGATAAAGATACTTCTGGAGTGATGGTTGTAGCAAAAAATGATCGCGCTCATGCGAAGCTTGCCAAGCAATTTAAAAATCACACCGTGGAAAAAATTTATTACGCATTTGTGCGCGGTGTCGTACAACATGAAGAGGGGATTTGTGAAGCCCCGGTTTCCCGTTCTTTTGTGAATCGGAAGAAATTAATCGTGACTCCATCGGGCGGGAAAGACGCGGAAACCTTTTTTCGTGTCAAAAAACGTTTTAAAAATGTGACCTGGCTTGAGGTCTTTCCAAAAACGGGAAGGACGCATCAGATTCGAGTTCACATGAATCATTTAGATCATCCCATTTTGGGGGATGTCCTCTATGGCGCCGCATCACCTTTAATTGGACGTCAGGCCCTCCATGCTTGCGCGTTATCCATTGATCATCCTACCACCGGCAAGCGAATGAAATTTGAGGCTGAAATGCCAGAAGATCTTAAAATGCTAGTTGAGGCCCTTGAAAAATCTCTGCAGGAAAGCGATTGATCTTGTAACCCTTTGATTAGAAACAGGTTACGATCAGTTCTTAGCCCTCTTTTAAAGACAAACCCTTGATTGAAGATCAGACGCGATTGGACTATAATATCTATCTGTAGTGATGGTAAAGAGTTATGATAAGTTTTCATCTGGAGCCTGAATGACAACTGTCCTTCTCGAAAATGTCACTGAATCTTCAAAAAAAGAATCGAAGTTTGTTCTTTTTCTTCAGATGATCAAATTTGAACATTCAATTTTTGCCCTGCCCTTTGCATTCATGGGGCTTTTCCTTGCTGCTCGCGGAATTCCTCATTTGAAAGTTCTCGTGCTGGTAACTCTGGCCATGATTTCTTTGCGTACCACAGCCATGGGGCTTAATCGTTTGCTGGATCAATCCATTGATGGTTTAAATCCGCGTACAAAAAATCGCGCGCTTCCCGCAGGTGCGTTGAAACGATCCTACGCATGGATGTGGACCTTGTCCTGTCTCGCCGTTTTTATCCTTTCCGCTTGGGCATTAAATCCTCTGTGCCTGAAACTTTCTGCAATTCCGATTTTTCTTTCGCTGATTTATCCCATGATGAAAAGATGGAGTTATCTTTCTCATTGGGTCCTGGGAATGGTGCTTGGCATGGCTCCTGCTGGTGCATGGATTGCTTATTCGGGATCGCTGACATGGCTACCGATTCTGCTCAGTCTTGGAGTGATCTGCTGGGTGGCTGGTTTTGATATTCTTTATGCCACTCAAGACATGGAATTTGATCAAATCCATGGTTTGCATTCTTTTCCTGCAAAATTCGGATGGCCGGCAAGTTTGCGTATGACTGGATGGATGCATTTAGCAGCTGTGCTTTTTTGGATCAGCGCAGGAATTTCTGCTGCATTGGGGCCTGTTTATTTTATAGGGCTTGCCATCGTGGCGCTTTTTCTCATTCGAGAATTTATCTTGGTAAGATCTCATGGGATGAAAAAATTGGATGAGGCCTTTTTTACCATGAATGCGGCGGTGAGCGTGGTTTTCTTTGTGTTTGTTTTGGCGGATTTATTGATTTTCTGGAGGATTTCATGAATCCCTGGATTGTGGCAATCACAGGAGCTAGCGGCGTCCAGTATGGTGTGCGTTTAGTTCAAATCCTTTCCGAGCAGAAAATTCCTGTCCATCTAGTGATTTCTGAAAATGCACGGACTGTGATCCATGAAGAACTTGGAATTACTTTAAAAAGTCTCACGCGTTTGGAAAAAATGGTGGAGCTTTTTGGTGAGGGGATTCAGGGGACGGCGCAAGTTTTTTCATCGAAGGATTTTACAGCGCCGATTGCCAGCGGTTCTTATCCGGTATCAGGGATGGTGGTGGTGCCTTGCAGTATGGGAACTTTGGGGGCCATTGCTTCAGGACTCTCTCAGAACTTAATCCACCGTGCTGCAGATTGCGTTTTGAAAGAAGGTCGTCGCTTAGTTCTGGTTCCTCGGGAAACCCCGCTCAGTGCAATTCATCTTGAAAATATGCTGAAACTTTCTAAGCTTGGAGTCCGCATGGTTCCCGCGATGCCTGGATTTTACTCCGGTGTCAAAACCGTGGAAGAATTGATTGATTTCATGGTAGGCAAAATTTTAGATCAAATGGAGATCCCGCATGTGCTTTTTCCAAGATGGACGGGATCCGTTCATCGTGCAGAAATTTCTGGAAATCCTATTCTTTCAGACAGGGAAATGATTCCATGAAAAAAAGCCATCCTGCTGAGAAAGAGAGCCCGAAAGAAATAAAAAACCTATCGGCTTCTTTACCCCTTCCGCTTTCTATTGGAAAAATTCGTTATTTAAATATGCTCCCTTTTTTTCACGGGCTTACCGGAACGCTGGGAGTGCTTTGTCGAACTTGTCAGAATTCTCATCGACCTCTGGAATTCAAATATTTTGAACATTCTCCGGCTCATTTAAATCGTGCTCTGCACCATTCCAAAATTGATGTGGCTCCTATTTCATCACTGGCTTATTTACTAAATCAAGATCAGTGGATTTTGCTGCCAGATTTGGCGATTGGATCGCGTGATTTTTCAGGAAGCGTAATTTTATTTTCTAAAGAACCTATTGAAGGGCTCAATAAAGCTTCCATTGCCGTGACCTCAGAAAGTTTAAGTTCGATATCTTTACTAAAAATTCTTTTTCGCTTTAAGTATAAATTCACAAACCGATTTGTCGCTATGAAGTCGGATCCAGATCACATGTTGGAGCAATATAAGGCTGCGCTTGTGATCGGTGATGACGCTCTTTTTTATAAGCCTAAAGATTTTGTTTATAAATATGATTTGAGTGAACTTTGGTGGAATTGGACAGGGAAACCTTTTTGTTTCTCAGTATGGGCAGTTCGAAAAGAAATCGTTCATCGTTTTCCGGATGAAGTGAGGTGCTTTGCGCGGCGCGTCAAAGATCAACGTGAAGTCAATCTTGTGAATATTGAAACGCTGCTCAAAGAATCGCTTGGACTTGGATTTATGGATCCGAAGTTCAGCAAGCTTTTTGGGTATTTATTTAATCTTAGTTTTGGCATGGATGAAACCATGATCGAAGGTCTGGAGCTTTTTTATCGTTTAGCATATCGATACGGACTTGCTCCTCGTGCCAAACCTCTCGAATTTTTAAGCATTTAAGGATTTCAAAATGATTTTAGATCAAGCTCTTGATACCATTTTTCAGAAAGCCCTGGATGGAGTGCGTCTTAATCTCGAAGAAGGCCTTGCACTTTATGACGCAGATCTTTCACGACTGGGTTATGTGGCTCACGTGCTTGCCCGTCGAAAAAACCCTTCCGATCTTGTAACTTTTATCGTGGATCGTAACATCAGTTATACCAATGCGTGTACCGTGGATTGTGATTTTTGCGCTTTTTATCGCAAACCAGGTCATGCGGAAGCTTACGTGCTTTCCTATGATGTGATTTTCCAAAAAATTCAGGAGCTTGTAGACCTAGGTGGAACTCAGGCCCTGATTCAAGGCGGCGTTAACCCTGAGCTTCCTCTGGATTATTATCTGGATTTGATTCGCGCCATTCGTGAAAAATTTCCCCAGGTTCATGTTCACTCTTTTTCTGTGGTTGAGTTTGACATGATTGCTAAAAAAAACAGACTCCCTCTTTCCGAAGTTTTTCGTTTGTTTCGAGAAGCGGGGCTCAATTCGCTTCCAGGCGGCGGCGCTGAAATTTTAGTGGAGCGTGTTCGTAAAATCATCAGTCCGAAAAAAGCGTCCACGCGGCGCTGGATTGAAGTCATGAAGACGGCGCATGAAGCGGGTCTTAAATCTACGGCCACCATGGTGATTGGGCATGTGGAAACTTTAGAGGAGCGCATCCAGCATCTTTTAGAAATTCGTGATCTTCAAGATCAGACCCAGGGATTTCGGGCATTCATTCCCTGGACTTTTTCTCCCAAAGGGACGCCGCGGATGTCTCATTTGCGAGAAACCGGAGGAGAAGATTATTTGAAAACAGTCGCAGTTTCGCGCTTGATGTTGGATAATTTTGATCATCTTCAAAGTGGGTGGCTTACGGAAGGTCTGAAACTCGGGCAAGTGGCTCTTGCCTTTGGATGTGATGACATGGGAGGGACCCTGCTTGAAGATAAAGTGCTTGAGCCCACGGGCATTGAAGTGCATACGCGCCGTGAAGATCTGATTCGATTAATCCGCGAGGCAGGGTTTACCCCCGCGCAGCGCAATACCAACTATGAGATTCTTCATGAATACCGTGCTTAAAGAAAAAGAACCCATCCAGGAGTATTTTGATTCCATTGCCCCGCGGTATGACCGGGTGAATCAACTTCTGAGCTGGAACTTAGATGATCTTTGGCGCAAGCGCGCGCGCGATATGATGTTGGATGGGACTGAAAAATCAATTTTAGATTTAGGCACCGGAACCGGAAAGTTTTTAAAAATGTTTCTTGAGAAAAAATCCTGGGATCGAGTTGCGGGCGTGGACTTTTCTCAAAATATGCTTGAGGTGGCTAAGCGAGATCTCCCTCAATCTGTCGAGCTTGTGAATGCTGATTTTCACAATCTTCCTTTTCACGATGGAAGTTTTGATCTTGTGGTTTCAAGTTATGCCCTTCGAAGTGTCCAAGAATTCCCTGCATTTCTCAAAGAAATTCATCGTGTGCTTTCAAGCCGTGGCAAGGCGGGGCTGCTTTGTTTGACGAGGCCTGTGAATCCGATTTGGCGAGCGCTTGCATTTCCTTATCTTAAGTTTATTCTTCCCATGGCTGGTGGAGCAATCACTGGAAACAAAGATGCGTATCATTTTCTCTCGAAATCCATCCTGACTTTTCAGGAGCCTGTGAAAACAGTTCAAATGCTTCAGGATCACGGATTTCGAAAGGCCAGCATTCATCCATTCACTCTGGGGCTTGCCACGCTGATTTTAGCGTCAAAGTGATTTATGACTGACTTTATCAAACGATTGCGCGAGCTTCAAATCGATTTACCTCCTGCGCCAAAACCTGTGGGCTCTTACACGCCTGTTGTGATTCATGGATCTTTGGCATTTTTGAGCGGGCAGGTTTCCCGACTTCCTGACGGAAAAATGTTTGAAGGGAAAGTTGGAAAAGATATTTCGCTTATAGAGGCCCAGCAAGCGGCCCGTGTGGCTGCGCTCAACGCAGTGAGTTTGATTGAAAATGCCGTGGGATGGGATCGATTTGATCGTGTGCTTCGTTTAGTGGGCTACGTGCAGGTGGATCCATCCTTTACTGAAATCCCACAAGTCATCAACGGAGCCTCGGATCTTTTAAAAGAGATTTTTGGTGATGCTGGGATTCATGCACGGTCCTCGGTTGGGGTTGCCAGTCTTCCCATGAATGCAGCAGTGGAAATCGAGTTGACACTGGCACTCAAAAAATAAGGATTGCGATGAAAACATTTATTAAGGTGATTTTTATTTTTGGCGGCATTCTTCTTTTGAGCGCAGCGCTCGCTCCCGTGCTTTATCCGATTCTACCGTTTAAGTTTGAAAAAATATTTAACCGCTTAGTCATGATACTGACTCTCCTTGCCGTCGCTTTTTTTGTCCGTTTTAAAAAGGAAACTTTGCAGGAGTCGGGTCTGACTTTGGAAACATCCAGCTTGCCCTTATTTTTTAAAGGATTTTCAGCGGGTGTGCTGACTTTACTTATTATGACTGCGGTTCGCCTGATTGCGGGGAATGTCCACGCAGACCTGCCTGAAAAAAACATCATCGGTTTTGTAGGTGTTTTTCTTATTTCGATAGTCGCTGGAATTTTAATAGGTGTGCTTGAAGAATTTTTCTTTCGAGGCTTTCTTCAAATTCAAATTCAGAAGAAGTTTCGTTTTCCTATTTTCCTTACGGTGATTCTGACCAATCTTTTTTATGCCTCGCTGCATTTTATGAGTAAGAAGAAACCTTTTATTGATTCAAATCCAAGTTTTAAAGACGGGCTTCGGCTGGTCTTGGCGCCAATGATGTCTTTTTCAGAGATCTCTTCGATTTGGCCGGCCTTTGTGGGGCTTTTTATTTTAGGATGCATCTTGAGTGATTTATGGATCCGTACACGGTCTCTTTATGCCTCAATTGGGCTCCATGCAGGCTGTGTTTTTTTTATCAAGATGGACGGGCTATTTATAGGGTGGAATGGAACTCCAAATTTATGGACAGGCTCCAAGTGGTTTTATGATGGTGTTTCAGGATGGGTCGCTCTTTTAATCTTGTGGATGGGAACGAGACTGTGGATTCAAAATCCAGTGCCCGCCGCGCGGGTTTCTTCGGGAGTCTCTGGAACGAAATAAATGAAAATCATATCTTTAGTTCAAAAGCTTTCTACCTTGGTTGTTCGAAAATGGCACTATTTTTTAGTGGGCGCTGCTATTTCTTTAATCACGACCGCCGCCATTGTCAGATGGCTGCCAGTAACTTTTGAAGCGCGCGCATTGATCCAAGTTGAAAAATCTGATCCCAACTCCAATGCCCGATCTGAACTGCTATTGCTCCGCTCTCAACTCAATCCGGAACTTTTTCTCCAAATTTCGGAAGAATTTGATCTTGCCAAGTTTTGGAGAATCTCCGATGAAAAGGCGATTCAGAAAATTTTGCGCCGTTCTCGGATCGAACCTGAATCTTCGCCAGGGTTTTATTCGGTCATCGTTCGTCTCGAAGATCCTGTTTTGAGTGAATCGGTTGTTGAATCCGTTGCTCGGGCTCTTGTTTTGAATTCAATTCAGGACAATATTATTGCTGGACTTCCGGATCCTCTAGATGCGGTCTCGCTCGGCATCTTACTTGCTAATTTAGGAGGTTCTGAACTCATCAATGAACTTCCGCTTTTTCTTCAGAATCGTGAAATCTTGGAGCTGAAACGGAAAATCACTCAATTAGAAGCGCTTCAGGAAGTGGAAAAGCGTTTTAGAAACAGTCCTGCTTCGAATGCGGTCCAAGTTGAGCTGCGTAGTCTTCAAGAAAATCTTAAGCAAGTTGAAATTCAGGTTTTGCTCCAAGCGAAGCATGAAAAAAATTTAAATCCTGCTTATCTGATCCGATTGCAAATGATGAAGGGATATTTATCTGTGGCGACACCCACTGCAAGAGGTTGGTGGTGGTATGGATGGATTCTCGGACTCGGGTTTTTGATTTCGTTTGGGGCTGCTTATGTCAGAGTTTCTAGAGAAAAGAAAATCTATTCTTATGCGGACCTGGATCGTTTTACGGTTCCTGTGCCATATTTGGGTTCAATGCCTCATTGTGGAGCGGCCACTCGCTTGACTGTAAAAGCGCTTTTTGCCTGTCATCGTGAGAAATCTGATTTCGACGAAACCTTTCGTTATCTCAGGATTGCGCTCAATTTTGTGGCTTCGCCGGATCCTTTAAGAATCATTCCCGTCGCAAGTATCCGTCGAGGAGAGGGGAAAACTTTTTTTGCAGCTCATTTGGCAGCATCCTTAGGGATAGATCATAACAAAACGCTTCTTGTGGATGCGGATTTTGAACATCCCTCCATGAAAAGAATTTTTCCCATGTGTCGAGACATTGGTCTTTCAAATTATCTTGAAGACCATGAGAGTTTAGAAAAAGTGGTTTTTGAATCAGGGATTCAAAATCTCGATGTGGTTCCCGCAGGCTCTAAAACCCAAAGGGCGAAGTCGCTTCTTTTCTCCAAGCGCATGCAGGAATTTCTTAAGGAATCTCGAGAGCGTTATGACCGCATTATTATTGATGGTGGAGTGCTTCAAAACGGAGGTTTGGCCATTGCCAGTGCTGTGGGGCAATGGATGGTGGTTACGCGTGCAGGCTTTTCTTCGGAGTATGAAGTTCGGCAGCTTGCGAATCATAAATTATCAGGCGGAAAATTTCTGGGGCTTGCCTTAAATCAAGTTCCTGCCTCATCGCCTAATCTCTCTTATGAAAATCATTTGTATCAACTTAAGATGTTTCCTCCAGAGGAGCTTGGTTAAAGGCGCTTGTTGACTCGCCTTTGAAAAACCGGATAATGCCGGTCTCTTCAGAGAAGCACAATTATAAATTGGAATTAAAGGTGAATCATGGCCATTGATAAAAATGCAATTTTAAACGCTTTAAAACAGGTGCTGGATCCTGATCTTCAGCGTGATGTGGTTTCGCTTGGAATGGTCCGTGACATTCATGTGAGCGGAGATACGATTTCTGTGGAGCTTTTTGTTGCCTCAGGGACTGACCGGTTACGTGAAATCATCCGTCTTCAAGCTGAGGAACGTATCAAAGCAATTCCCGGAGTCAAACAAGTTTCGATAGATGTTCTCAAAGGCGAACGCGGAGCAAAGTCCGCGCTTCCGCAAATGCCGCTACCTGGAATTCAAAATGTGATTGCTGTTTCAAGTGGAAAAGGCGGAGTGGGAAAAACGACCGTGTCTGTAAATCTGGCTTATGCACTCCAGAAACTTGGATTTCGGGTTGGCTTGATGGATGGAGACATTTACGGTCCTAATGTCCCTTTGATGGTGGGAGTGCCTTCCTCAGAACGTCCTGAAATTTCTGAGGATGAAAAAATGATTCCTATCGATGCGGGTGGTATCAAAATGATTTCCATTGGTGTTTTGGTTCCTGAGGATGAACCCATGGTGTGGCGCGGCCCCATGCTTCATGGTGTGGTTACGCAATTTCTACAGAAGGTGAAATGGGGAGAGCTGGATTTTTTGGTCGTGGATCTTCCTCCAGGAACCGGAGATGTCCAGCTTTCATTAGCCCAATCGGTCCCACTTACAGGTGCGGTTATGGTGACCACACCTCAGCAGGTTTCTCTGATGGATGTTAAAAAGGGCATTGCCATGTTTGAAAAAACCAAGGTCCCAGTTCTTGGAATCGTAGAAAATATGACAGGAGAAATGTTTGGCTCTGGAGGTGGACGGAAATTAGCTGAAACCCAGCAGCTTCCGTTTCTTGGAGAAATTCCACTGCAGGTTGCTATTCGTAAAAAAGGGGATGAAGGAAAACCGGTGGTAATTTCAGAACCTGAAAGCTTCGAGGCCCGGGCTTTTCTTGCCATCGCTGAGGCGCTTCTTGGCGTTCTCAAGAACTTGAGAGGAGAAGGAGTGCTTTCATGAGAAAAAATAAAATTACTGCTGCCAAGAAAAACGGGGAATTGATGCAGATTGCTTCGTATATCGGCGAACTCCTGCCTCTTTTAGGTGAAAATCCTCGCCGTGAAGGACTTGTGAGAACACCGACGCGGGTGGCCGCCTCTTTGAAGTTTTTAACTCATGGTTACCGCCAGGATCCAGGGAAAATTATTAAAAACGCAATTTTTAATGAAGTCTATGATGAGATGGTGGTTGTTAAAGACATTCAGATTTTTTCTCTTTGTGAGCATCACATGCTGCCGTTCTACGGCCGTGCTCATGTGGCTTACATTCCGAATGGGAAAATAGTGGGGCTTAGTAAAATCCCTCGCCTTGTGGATGTTTTTGCCAGGCGACTTCAGGTTCAGGAGCGGCTGACGGGTGAAATTGCTAATTGCTTGATGGAAAACCTCAAGCCGCGGGGAGTCGGAGTCGTGATTGAAGCGCTTCACCTTTGTATGGCGATGCGAGGTGTTCAGCAGAAAACGTCGCTGACAACGACAAGTGCAATGTTGGGAAGTTTTAGAAATTCAGATCGAGTACGTGCAGAGTTTCTCAGTTTGGTAGGAAATCCATCACACTGAGTTTTTTTCAAGCTGGGCTTTAAGCTCGGCAATTTCTTTTTTAAGTTTGCGGATATCTTCGAGCATCTCAGCAGAACGTGATTGCGCTGCGTATTGTCTTCGAGCTTCTTGATAAGGTCGCGCAGGCTCTCCAAAAACAATCATTTTTGCCGGGACTTTTTTTCCGGTGGGGAATCCGGAACCTGCCCCTACCATGGTCCAATCGCCGATCTCTACATGATCACCCAGCCCCACTTTACCACCCATCGTAACATGCGAGCCAATTTTGCAGCTGCCTGAAATTCCGGTTTGGGATGAAATCACGGTATGCTCACGAATGATTACATTGTGGCCAATTTGAACGAGGTTATCGATTTTGCATCCGCGACCAATGATGGTGGATCCAACAGTCGCGCGGTCAATGGTGGCACCTGCTCCTATTTCCACATCATCTTCAATAACAACATTGCCGACCTGAGGAACTTTCTCCTGAGCTTTTTCGGTGTGTATGTAACCAAAACCATCTGCGCCAATAACCGATCCTGCGTGAATAATAACTCTGGCTCCAATCACGGTTTGATCGTAGATCATTGCTCCGGGATGGAGGATGGAGCTTTTGCCAACTTTAACATCACGGTCTAAATAAACATGACTGCGTATTACGGCACCATCCTCGATCTCCACATGATCGGATATCACTGCAAAAGGTTCAATAGTGACCATTTTTCCGATCTTGGCGGATTTTGAAATCGAAGCAAGATTTGAAATAGCCGGTTGAAACGATTTAGCAGGATAAAATTCTCGTAACAGAAGAGCCCAGGCTAATTTAGGGTGAGCTACCTGAATCAGAGTTTTGGTTGATTCGGTAATGGATTTGGGAACAATCAAACAGGCAATATCTGATTTTTCTAAATCCGGTAAATTCTTTTTATCTTGGACAAAAGTGATCAAGCCGCTCGCGGGATTTTCCATATTAGTAATTCCAAGAATCTGAAGATTGGGATTTCCAACGACAGTTCCTTGAACCAATGCGGCTAAATCAGAGACTTTTTTAAGCATGCGATCGAGTATAACGGCGCCCTAAAACTTTGTCAATCAACTGGAAGATTTGTTAGTTGCGGGCGATGCCTTTGGCTGTGCCGGTGTTACGGCTGCAGGTTTTGCGGACACCGATGATTTTGACGTTGAGGGTGTTGCTTCGGCAGGAGGAGGTGGTGGTGGAGCGGTATAATCTTTAAAATTAGCGCGAACCTGCAGTGAATTAAGCCAATTATTGAACCGCTCAAAACGGTGTTGATTTTGTAACTGTTCTGCTGTTTTCTTTTTATACTCCTCATCAAACTTCTTTTCATCCGCCAAGGTTTTTTCTTTTAGTTTTGCCATGGCAAATTTCCCCTGGTAAGCAAATGGGGGAGTCATGCTTTCAGGTGCAGATTTGAGCATAGCCTGGGCTGTGGCTTCGGGGATTTGCCAAAGATTGAGAATGGCATCCAGGGCCACTTTTCCAGTATTTTGAATCTTGATTTGTTTTTCCTTTGCCAGCGTTTCCAAAGAAGCAGGCTTTGTTTTTACCTGTTCGTAAAAAGCATTCGCAGTTTCCTGGTTCTCAAATTTAAGAAGATCTAGAGATAAGGAGTTTTGTTCCCGATCAAAGCGCTTGCGTATTTCTTCGGCTTTTGGAGCTTCAACTGCTGTACTATTGAATTGAACAATCAATTTTTGAATGCGCAGGATTTCACGAATCGCATGTTCAAATTCCTGTGCGCTCATGTTAAAAGACCGCTGAAGCCATTTTTCATAAAACTGGTTGGTGGGGGTTTCAATTTTTTGATCTTTAAGAAGACGCAATACTTCATCACGGACTTCCTGGTCTGAGACATTGATTTTTTGATTTTTGGCTTCGTAGTCAAAAATCAGGCTTTGCCAAGTTTGGATGTGAAGCAAACTTTTATCTTCAGGTGGTTTTTTGCCTCCAAAGGCGAAAATCTGATTGGCTTTGTAAAAAACATAAAAGTCTTTTAGGGGAACCTCTTTTCCGAAAACTTCTCCTGCAATGCGTCCCTGAGGGTCTTTCTTTTGAAGAGAAACACTAAAGGCATAGCCGCCCCAGAGGCAGAAACAAAATATAACGATCCAAATAATGGTTTTGGTATGAGAACGCAAATATTTCAACATAAGATCTCCTGGTGATTGACGTATATTACCATGGCAAAAGGACGTTCCCAAGTTTTAAGTGTGCTTGTCCAGGGGAAGCGTAAAAGCGGATTTCCATATTCCGTGTTTACCGCAATAAATATAAACCTGAACATAATTGATAATGCCATTGATGCGGCACTCAAATTCATATTTTTTTGTTTGTTGATCAAATAATTGAAAACCTATCAATAGATTATCTTTATCAAGTAAATAAACAGCGCTGATAGAATCATTTGATTTTACTTTTCCTTTGGAAGCTGGCGGATGAAGGATGGTAAATTTGAGGATTCGAATATTCTCAAGTCCGCTTTTGCGGAATTTAGCCTTAACTTTAATGGCATGCAAACCAGCCTCCTGAGAGCTCCAGGGTCCTGGGTTTTTCTGCGTAAAATAAGAGGGGGCGCCTGGAAAGACCACTTCATTACCTTCTTCATCAAAAAAACGGTAATCTTCAGCTGAAGAGGGAAAAGGGAAGCTTGTTAGTAGAAGACAAAAAATTAAAAGCGTGTTAAAGGAAAATGGCTTCATAGATTCAACCCCATTTTGATGGGATTCTTTGCAGAGCATTTCATACCATTACTATATGCTTGAAAGAGCATTAAGACTAGCACTTCAAGATGGATTAACTATGGATAATTATAATAAACTTATAATATTGCACCAAATGCCGAAAATAAAAAGTGAACTTTGAAAAAGGATTACTTATGAAGAAAAGTCGCATTTTATGGATCGGGTTGTTCGCCATGCTGATCTACCCCCTTGCCGCGTTTGCTAAATATGATTATCACTTTGATCAAAAAATCTCTCCTTATGGACAATATGAAAGCGAAGCAAGTCAAAAACTTTCAAGGGGGTTGACCAATATTTTTTATGGCTGGACTGAAATGATGCAAACCCCAATTCACATGGCTGATGAGCCAAGAGAAAGCCTTTGGAGAGCCGGGGTGATTGGTGTGCCCTATGGTTTTGGCCGTTTCCTGACTAGAACAGGTGCTGGTATTTTCGAAACCTTCACGTTTTTTATACCTCAAAAACCGATGATGGCGCCTATTGAAGGGACTCAAACATGAAACGTTCCGTTTTCATTGCAATGCTTTGCTTATTGGGAATATTTTCTCAGTGCTTTCCGCTTTATGCTTTGTCATCTACTTTGGAACGCCAATCCATTGTCACTACCGAGCGTAGCGAGAGCTATGAACTCGGTGTGGCTTCCAAATTGCAACGCGGATTTGAGAATTTCTTTATGGGATGGCTTGAAATTCCTCATGGAGTGAAAGCAGAGCATCAATATCGAAAAGAGCAATATCTCGAAGGTGGATTTGAACCATTTTTCCTTGGACTCTATCGGGGCACTATGAACGGGATTGGCCGAACCGCAGTAGGTTTTTATGAAGGCGTTACCTGTTTGTACCCTCAGGAGCCGATTTTGGAGGACATGAGCGAGTGGCTTTACTAAGATCACAAAGGGCCTATTTTGTTGGATTGAAATTTTTGATTTTATTAGGTGCGGCTCTCATTCTGAGTGCCTTTTTTCTTGGAAGTTCCGCAAGATCCGAGACTGTGCGGATGCAAGATCAGCCTAAGAGTGTTTTGTATGACCTCGGAGATCCTCAAAAATCCGTAGGGGTTATTGGGAATCAGCTTGTTGAGTTGGGGTCGCTCTTCGAGGATCAGGAAGTTGCGGGTTTTGAATCCGGTAAAATTGTTCTGAGGAATATCGAAACTCAAGAGGGAACTAAGTGGATTGCGGATTCAAAGTTAGAAGGTGAAATACTAAAAGAGGCGAGGCATCTATTTGTCGCCAAGCAAATGAAAACCATTTTTGAGGCCCAGCAAAAATTCTTTGCCAAATATCGAGATCACTTCGCGCCAGATCTTGAAACATTGATTCATGAAGAGTTCTTAGCAGACGGTTTTGAAGATCAGGGGTTGAAGCAGCATTATTTTTTTAAAATTATAGAAACAAGTGCGGATTTTGGAAAAGATCCCAAGTTTCGAGCTCTTGCCGCACCTGAAGAGGACCTCCAGCCTGAGCTTTTCTTTACCGTGGATGAGTTAGGGTTGATTCGATTTGCAGAGTCGGAAAGTCTGGCCTTGTGGGGGCCGGTATGGGAGTATTCTCCGATTCAAAAAACCAAGAGCGAATATGTGGGGGCAGAACAGCCTTCTTAGTTTTATGAGGAAATATTTGATGAAGCGAAACTTTGCAATTTTATTTGGACTGGGAACGTTTCTTTACTCGGGACTTTTGTTTGCTGATTTTACTGAGGAGCTTCAAGATCAAATTCGCTCTCTCAAGGCGCGGTATACTTCAATCCAATTAGATGAAACTTATTTTCATGATATGGGAATTATTGCTCATAAAGCGGACAATGCCGAATTGATGGATCTTGCTTCAGAAATTATTCGTTCCCACCTTTTCCCTAAAATGGATGAATATGTCAAAACAGAGTGGGATGAGATCAATCGCATTTATGAGACGGATTCAATTCAGGCTACAGAGAGGCTTAAGAAACTCATTGAATTCCGTAACGACCTTCAGCCGACGGAACCCTTTCTGCAAACAGGGCAAGGGCAAACTATCGCTTCTGAGCTGATGCAAAGTCGAGGGAAATTACTTGAAGCTATGAAACAAGAATGTTCCGGAGAAACTTCTCTGGAAGCAATTAAGACTTTCCGGAAAACAGGGCTTTTTGTGACCAACACACCGCAAGAACAAAGGGATATGAGAACCTTTACCGAAGCGCTAAGCTGCTGCCTGTCTTGGAAGCAGACGATCCATTATAAGAATACAAAGAAATTCGAAACTGACTATGAAGCCGGTACTATGGAAGAGGAAGCACGGTTGAAACTTGAGAGTTCCGGAGCGGATTGGCATGAAGCTAAGTGGGCGGGAGAATGGACTTATCGCTTTCAGGGCCGGGAGGGAATGGCTCGTGCTATCAGTCAGGCAAATATGCGCTTTGTGCGAGGGGCTGATTATGCGGATCTAACTATCTCATCTGCTCGAGTAGATTCTGCAGGAAGAATGAATATGCCAATCCCGCTTGCTGGCGAATATCGTAATGTGGAAGTCAGCGGAGAAAGAACAATCCCTCAAGGAGCTTTTTCTGCACTGCTTCAGATTCCGCTTACTGGTTGTCAAGAAAATCAATTGGAATCAAAATGAAATGTTCATCGTCAGGTAAAGTAAGCCTTTTTGGAGTGCTCGCTTTTTTGCTTGTGATCCCTAGCGCGGCTTGGACAAAAGCGCCTGCTGCGAAATCACCGTATTCTGAGACCATGATTCGATCTGATGAGACAGCGCTTAAAGATGTGAGCGACCGTGAATACTTCATTAAGCTTCGTGAATTGATTGCAGAATCGCGCACTCAACTAGACCTTTGTTTAAGTGCTTTAGATATCCACGAGGGTGAAGGGGATTCTGTAAAAATAATTTTGGATGATTTGATGAGCGCTCAGAAACGCGGTGTCAAAGTCAGAATTTTTCTCAATACTTTTAGTAACAACGAGCAAGATGGCTCTCTTTTTTTGCGAGTCGATAAGCTTGCAGAACTCAAACAAGCTGGCATCGAGGTTCATTTTATTCAGCCTCAGTATGAGGTGGATGATCAGGTTGTGATTTCAGATGAGTTTTATGTTTTAGAAGGCGGTCCTCAATGGACCCAAGCTGCTTTGACTGAGGGACTAGGTTCTGCCACGCTTGTGGAGTCGCCTAGTTTAGCCCGAAAAAAGCGAACGCGCCTCGAACTCCTGCCACTTTGGGATTTTAAAATGAAGACAGAAGCGCATGTTGGAGGAGAGCTTCCTATTCCTCTTTATTTACTTCAAGATGTCCAATATTTCCCCAACATGGTGAGTACTGAAGATGGAGATGCATTGCGTATTTACCTGGCACTGCTCGAGAATTATTTTCAAAGTAAATCCCGTGTTTTAAAAGTCAGCTTGCAGGATTTGGGATCAAGAATCCCTGGTGAAAATTCCATGAATGCTGCACTTGTGGTGCATCAGGTGTATGAAGCGCTCACGCGTCTTGAGCGTTCCTATGAACTGATTCAGGCTAAAAAGGAAGAGCCTGATCAAATGGAAATCGAGCTCAAACTTCCTGAAAAGTTGGAGCCTTCCGTGCGAGTGCCGCTGGCTTATTTTCATGAAAACTATGTTAAAGATCTCTCTCCTCGAGCGAGCTATGCTTATTTCATTATGGTCTATCGCCTCCAGACTAGCGGACGTTCTCCGGTTTGGGTTGGGTCGGATGTCAATGTGGAACAGGATTTCCCTTTCACAAAAGAAAATTTCAGGCTCGCAGTCAAAGAACTTCGACGCGCGAATCTCGTGGAGATTTTTCCGTTTTCTCTTCGTCAGGGGGCTGGATATTTGGGCCCGGACAGTTTGGGTTATCGATATTTGATCAATGAAATTCCAACCCTTTCTGAAAGATTAGAGATCTGGAGCCGTCTTCGGGAAACTTTTGGGGACGATGAATTTCACCGGGCAAAGCTCATGGCGGAACTTTTAGGAGAACCGGAAGATCCAAAAGTCATCACAGCTTACATCAAGCTCATGACGCAGTATCCTCGACAAGATATTGAGTCTTTGACTCAGCATTTAAATACGCTTCCGCCAACGAGTACGCCGAATCTTTTGAATTACCTGAAAGAGCTACTTAAAAATGAAATTCAGCAAAGCACGGGGCTTTCGCCTTCTTAGTTTTTTTTGCCTTTTATTTCTCGGAGTAGTTCTCTCAGCCGTTGCTGCAGAGTTGCCGCCTCTTCGTGAAATAACCGTCAAGATTGCAGCCTCTCCTTCCTTTCAATACGACCCAGAATGGGAAAATGATATTCGCGATCGACTCATTTTCGTCAACAAGGTCTTCGAAGCTCTTTTCAATATCCATTTCAAGGTCATTCTTCATATTCCGTGGGATGTTCAGGATGAAACTCGCGAAGCAGATCTTTTAATGGAAGAAATGAAGACGAATATTCCGCTTGATCGAGATCAGATAATTATCGGTTTTCATAAGATGACTCAGCCTTATGATCAGGATAAACTTCTGGATCATGACCTTGTGGGCTCGGCCCGATATTTCCGAGGTTTAATTTTGATTCGCGATCCTTTCATTAATATTGGGACTATGGGAAAAAATATTGTGTTGCTTCATGAAGTCGCGCATCTTTTTGGAGCGGTCCATATCAGTGATCCATTCGCCGTGATGAATGCGGTTTTACCCAGACAACCCGAGCTTTCGCTTGATGATACAAATACGGAAGTCATCCGGGCAACCAGGGATGTGGATTTTACAAAAGGGATCGAATCGCTTTCGGATCATACCACGGAAGTATTGATCCAAATTTACGAAAGAAAAATCCGCGAAAATCCACATAGCGATTTTTATGATCAGCTTGGACGTTTTTATCAGCAAACTCACCAGCCAGCCAAAGCAGTCGCAACCTGGGAAGAAGCTTTGCGCGATCATTATGAAAATCCGATGATTCATTATGAACTTGGAATGTATTACTTTCGAAGTGCGCGTTATGCTCAGGCTATCCCATCGTTGGGCGCGGCTGTAGGACACTTTGTTTTGCCAAGTCAGAAAAAAATGCTGGCAAGCACCCTCAATTTACTTGGTACCGCGTATTATGAACAGGGGAATCCTGAGCTTGCGATTTTTAACTGGCTCAAGGGACTCAGTGCCAATCCCGATGATGCAACGCTTCAGGGAAATCTGGCCGTTGCTTATCTGGCGTCGGGAAGCGTTGATCGCGCAGTCACGGAGCTTGAAAAGCTGATCGCAAAAAATCCGGATGATACCACCACCCTGACGAATCTCGGGAATGCCTACCTCAGCGCGAAGAATCCTCAAAAAGCAGTTGAGGTATTGGAGCGTGCACTTGCTAAGAAGAAACAAACCCTGACGACAGAGGTCAGAAAACCTGAAAATTTATCAGGCTCTTTGATGGATGAAATTCCAGAGTCCATGATCCGATTAAACTTGGGAGCAGCTTATCTTGATCTCAAAAGAGATAGCGATGCCATTCGCGAACTCGAGGCAGCTAAAAAATTGGATGCAAGTCATTATGAGACCAGTATCAACCTTGCGCAGGTGTACCTTCGATTGGGGAGATTCGAGGATGCCATTAAAGAAATCCAAGAGGCGTTACGATACAAAAAAGACAATCCCCATCTTTTTGCGCTATTAGCCCAGGCCTATGCAGGGAAAAATCAGGCGGAATTGGCGATTCAAGCTGCAAAAGAAGGCATTCGCTTGAATCCACGCTCCGAGCTCTCTGCCGATCTGCATCGCAACATTGCAGGGGAATATCTTCAGAAGCAAAGATATGCGGAGGCTTTGGACGAGCTAAATATTGCACTTTCCATCCGATGGAAGGATGCCGATGCCCATTATTTAATGGGAATTTTACTTCTCCAAACAGGAAAACAGGAACAGGCATTACGCTCGCTCAAAACAGCGGTTGATATTAATCCCAAGCATGATCGAGCCAAACAAGTACTCGAAAGTTTCAAGAAAAAAACTTAGAAGATAGATTGAGGATGTTATGAAAAAGAAAAGTTCTTCCGCATTATTCAACTCAATGGATTTCGAACGGCAATTTTGGAAGGGACGCAAACTGCTAGTGATTTCTCCTCATCCTGATGATGAGGTCTTTGGCTGCGGTGGAACGATGGCCAAAGCGCGGCATCACGGCGCTGAAGTTTTTGTTGTGATCGCTTCGGTCAGCGACCTTCGTTTCTATGAAAAGAAAAGCCTGGTGAAAGGCGAGGAGCGATTAGGGGAAGTTCTTCGAGTTTCCAAAATTCTCGGATGGAAGGATTATGACGTGCTTTATTTGGATCCGAAAAAGCATATGAGGATGGATGCTGTTCCTCAGCATGAACTAATTACGTTGCTTGAAAGTGAAGGCCGTCTTTCTTTAGACCGCATCAAGCCTGATATTGTTGCGATTCCGGCTCCTTCCTATAATCAGGACCATCGCGCGATTTATCGAGCGTGTTTAACAGCACTAAGGATCCATGCGGGCGGTTTCAAACACTGTCCTGAGACTGTCCTTGTTTACGATAGTCCTACGCTTTCCTGGAATTCGGAAGAGATGAGATTTCAGCCTAATTTTTACGTCGACATTTCGGATTATCTCTCAACCAAACTTAAGTGTGTGGAGGCGTATGCTTCTCAGCGGCGAGACTCACGGGATCCCTGCAGCCTAGAAAGTATTGAAGATCTTGCTCGCGTCCGCGGCAGAGAAGTAGGACGCAAGGCGGCCGAAGCTTTTCGACTCATGCGATTTCTGGCTTGATAACGGGAGTATTTCTATGATTGTCACCGGTCATCAGCCTAATTACTTGCCCTACCTTGGTTTTTTCCACAAAATTTATCATGCCGATATTTTTGTGATTGTGGACAATGTTCAATATGTGAAGCGTGGTCCTTTTGGCTGGATCAGCCGGAATCGGATCAAAACCGTTAACGGAGAACAGTGGATTTCTGTTCCTATCTTGGTGAAGGGAAAATTTGAGCAAAAAATTTCCGAGACTAAAATCAACACCACACTACCCTGGGCCCGGAAGCATTGGAAAACACTATTGGTGAATTACGGGAAAACGCCCTATTTTTCAAAATATGCAGATTTTTTTGAGGACACCTACCTTAAGAAGGAATGGGAGAATTTTTCGGACCTTAGCTGTCATATTATTTTTTATTTGTTAAGCGCTCTCGGAATTCAGAAACCGGTTAAGAAATCGTCTGAGTTAGGTGCCGAAGGCAAAGCTGATGATTTAATTCTGAGTTTATGTGAAAAAACAGGAGCAGATACCTACCTCCATGGAGTGCACGGAAAAGATTATGTGGATCCAGCCAAATTCTTAGCTCGAGGTATCAAAAGTCTGGATCAGGAATTTGTGCATCCTGTTTATCGCCAGCAGTTTGGCGATTTTATTTCAAACCTTTCCGTGGTAGACTTACTTTTCAATCACGGAGATGAAAGCTTAGCGATTTTACTTGGCCAAAAAAAAGTGGAGTTTTGATGTCATCCGATTGGCTGCTCAGTTATGTCAAAATTTTCTCAGTAGCATTTGGGGTTGTTGCGATTTCAATTCCCGCTGTTAAAAAATTGGCCACGCATCTTGGCGCTATCGATAAACCTTCTGAAATTAAAATTCACAAAAAGCCAACGCCGAGAATGGGAGGGATTGCGCTTTTTCTTGGATTTTCGGTCAGTCTGCTGTTGAGTCACGAGCTTCAATATGTCCAATATGCAGTCTTGGTAGGTTCGGCCTTGGCCTTGATTGTCGGAGTGCTAGACGATCTTTACTCAGTGCCAGCGACAACGAAACTATTAGTTCTTTTTGCGATTACGCTGTTTCTTTCTTACCGGGGCATTGAAATTAATTTTTTTCCTGAAATGAAGCTTCTCGGGTTTGTTCTAACCCTGATTTGGGTCGTGGGAGTTACGAGTGCTTTTAACGCGATTGATCACATGGATGGTTTGGCTGGAGGACTGACATTTTTTGCCTCCTTTGCTTATGTTTATGTTTCGCTTCAAAATGAACAAACAGGTTGGGGCGCCATGGCTATTGCTTTGATGGGGGCTTCTGCTGGATTTCTCGTTTTTAATTTCCCCCCAGCATCTATTTTTATGGGAGATGCAGGAAGTTTCTTTCTGGGTTTTACGATTGCTATGATGAGTGTGATGGGCGCTTGGTCTACGAACCCTATCAAGTCTGGGGTGGTTCAGGTCCTGATTTTAGGTCTTCCGATTTTTGATTTGATTTATGTGGTTGTCCGCAGGCGTATGCGTGGTCTCACAAAATCCCTCCGTCAAATTATTACTTTCAGTGCGAAAGATCATTTTTCCCATAGGCTTTTAGACTTGGGGATGACGCCGAAGCAGGCTTTATTTTTTTCTTATACCGTTATGATTGCCCTTGCCCTTGGCGCTGTACATCGCGACATCGGCGTTCCGGAGAAGTTCC
>CAZOOM010000034.1:0-24572 GCA_964581425.1 uncultured bacterium
CAGGGGTGTATTTGATGGCATTACCCACAAGATTTGTGACGACTTGCGTCAAGCGATCCGGGTCTGCTTCAATTTCAATTTGAGGTTTTGAAAATTGAGTCGACACATTCACACGCTTATCTTTGAACCACGTTTCCATAGTGCTAAGGACCATTTGGACTAGCCCATTCACTGAAATAAGCACGGGCTGAAGCGTCATTTTCCTTGCCTCTAATTTGGACACATCCAGCAAATCATTAATGAGACGGGACAAACGATCGATATTTCTGTGCGCCATGGTAAGAAAGCGTTCCTGTTCAGGATTCACTTCCCCTACTTCTTTGCCCAAAATCAGTCCCAGTGATTTTTGGATAGCGACAAGAGGAGTCCTCAACTCATGAGAGACATTGGCGACAAATTGACTCTTGAGATTTTCAATTTCTTTTTGCTTGGTCACATCACTTAAAACAGCGACCATTCCCACGGTCTGCCCATTTTGATTTTCAACCACAGCCGTGCTGGCTTGAAGCACACGGCGGGTTTCGTCATTGAGACTTTGAAGAGCTACCTGCTTTGCCAAATCTCCTTCATTACTCGCCAAATTGCCTTGAGTCATGGCCAGCAAATGCTCAGGCTGAAGCCCGTCGGTAAGATTTTTTCCCTGTTTTTCCGACTGTCTAATTCCAAGTAATTTTTCCGCGGCAGGATTCATCAAAACAACTTTTCCTTCTTTATCCACAACCACTAAGCCTTCGGCTAAATTGCGGATCACGGCGTCTACCCGCTCTTTCTCATCAAGAGCCCGCTTTTTTTCGACCTTTAACTTTGCAATTTGCTCCACGGCATTGGAAAGGCCAGCTTTATCAAAGAGCTCTGCTTTCTTTTTGAGTTCTGCCAATTCTTTGGCATCAATGCTTACCTTACTTTTCTTTTTTGCTGCTTTTTCATCAGCCTCTTCAAAAATACCGTCAAAAACTTCCTGATTAAATCCTGCAGAAACTAGTTTATCCCGCAAAGATGGAAGTAGCCGCTCACGCACATCCTCTTTTTGAAACAACTTCAGGATCATTTTCTGGACTGGTTTTGGATCCGTACGGTTTTTCTCAAAGGTTTTGAGAGCCATTTGAATACGGTGTTGATCAATCGAATCTTGAAAAACGCGTGTGATTTTATCTTTAACGCCTTCAGAACCTTTGTCTCCCAAAGTTTTTTGAATTGCTTTTTCAATTTCTTTCGCAAATCTCTCCAACGCCTTGGTAATATCTTTCGTGTTATCAACTAAAAATGAGATCAGCCCTTCGGTAAGCTGTTTGGCAATATTTCGAATGATTGGTTCGATTTGCTGGGGATCTTGCACATTTTCAATCGCAGCTTGAGCCACTTCTTGCGGCTGCTTTTCAAGCTGATAAATGATTTTTTCACAATCTAGCTGGACCTCGGGAAGGGCCTGCCCTGATCCTTGATGAGAAGCTCGAATGCCTTGAATGACTTCAAAAATAGACACGGGTACTTTCATCTCGGATGCTTTAGAGCCCATCTCACCCGTTCCTGTTTCACTTCCTGTTCCACCTCCTGCTCCATCGCCTGTTCCGCTCCCTGCCCCGCTGCCCGGCCCGTTTCCCGACACTCCACCGCCTGAGTTTTCTTCGTCTACTGTGGCTGCATCATCAAGAACCGCTTGTCCTTCTTCTACCAGCTGAAATTTTCCGGAAGAAAGTTGGATTTTTTGAAATTTTCGAGCATGAAACGTTTGGGTAAAACCACCCTTTGTTTCTAAATCTTTCGGCCGCATGCCAAGCAGTTTGATAAATTCTGAGAACTCCTCAAAAGTAATTCCTTTTTGAAAAACAACGGCCTCAATATTTACGCGTAAAAATGCCTTGGCGAGTTCCAAACAGGCAGGATCTTTTTTAGTGATCAGTTTTCCGTCAATCACCAACGTTTCTCTCATATGACCTAAAATCAACTTATCCCTGGATTCAAAGGCAGTTTGGATTTGCTGTCCTAGACGAGAAAGGGATTCACGGACGATAGGATGATTTTCAGAATAAAGCCGGTATTGATTCAGAGTAAAGGCAATGGACTTGATAAAACTCGCAAGTGGGATGGCTTCATCAGCAGGCAACATCTAAAACAACTCCGCGGAATTTAGCGTGCCTTCATTCCTTTTGGGTATCATGGCTCAAACGATTGCGAATCGTTTTAAACAAACTTTCCATGGATGCGGATTTTACAAAATAATCGGTCACGCCTTCCATTTGGAACATATCCTTCATTGGCTCATAGGAGGTTAAAACGATGAGCGGAATGTCTTTAGTAATGGGATTCTTCTTCAATCGCCGGACAAAGGTATAGCCGTCCATTTTAGGCATTTTGATATCGAGCATGATCAAGGCTGGATTTTCTGACAAAGCCTTTGAAAGCCCTTCTTCACCATTTCCTGCTAGCGCGACTAAATAACCTTGCTTCTTCAAATCAAATTCCATAAGCTGAGCAAAATCCTGATCGTCATCTACAATTAAAATTTTTTCGTTTGCCACGCAAATCCTCCTTGGAAAAGGTCTAAAAAGACAATATAGCCAGGCTTCCGCAACCAGGCGGTCACTGGTTTTATGAGTGTTAAATTATCGGCCACCCTAAAGCAGAGCTTGATCCACTAAAAAACTCTAGTTTCCAGAGCCCCTCTCACCTCTCTCTGATCAAAAACAAGGAAAAGTATTTCCGAAGAAGGCTAAAAAAAGGTATAATTTTTAATTACAATACCTATGACACGCAAACAGCTCATCTCCTCCTGCTTTATCGCCTTATTGGTTTTTGTCCTTTTCCAATTTTATTTGATCCTTTCTCCCTTTTTAGAAGCGATTCTGTGGTCTTCCCTGCTTTGTTTTGGATTTTATCCGCTTTATGATCGTTTACACCGAAAGCTCCCCAAACAGCCCAATTTATCCGCAATGTTGATGACGCTTATTGTGTTCTTGATCGTTTTCCCCCCTATTGTCATCCTTCTTGTCAATCTGACCGGTGAAGCTGTGGACCTTTATCAGCGAGCTTCTGATTATGTCCGTGCTGGAAAGTTAGAAGAACTCATCAATCAAATCCACAACCTTCCGTGGATTCAAAAAATAGAAGTGAATGTTCTGCGATGGGAACCACTCAAGGAAAAAGCCTCCGAATGGCTGCTTGGATCCTCCAAAGCTTTGGCCAACTATTCTGTTTCTCAGGTAGGGAAAATTACCACGAACACTATTTTTATTGTACTGAATATTTTTGTAACCTTTTTCATGATGTTTTTCTTTTTTAAAGATGGAAGACTCATCTATGAGTTCATTTATAAAATTGTGCCGCTTGAAGAATCCAATAAAAAAGCTATTTTTGATCCCATTACTGGGACCCTGGAGGCCGTCATTCGAGGACAAATGCTGACAAGCCTTGTGCAGTCAGCGGTCTTAGGACTGGTGCTTTGGTCGCTTCAAATCCCTGGCGCTATCCTTTTTGGGATTGCTACTTTTTTTACTTCGCTCATCCCAGTGCTAGGAACATGGATCGTATGGCTGCCTATCACAGGGTATTTGTTTTTTGTCGAACATAACCTCACCAAGGGGATTATTCTCCTGTGCTTCGGCCTTGGCATCAGCACTATCGACAATGTGATTAAACCGATATTTATCGGTGAAAGAACAAAGCTTCCCTATTTTCTGCTTTTCTTTGGAATTATGGGGGGACTTAAAGTCTATGGCATCAAAGGCATTGTGCTTGCCCCAGTGGTTCTCTCGCTCTTTTTTGCCCTGGTTAAAATCTACCAAGAAAAATTTCTTCACGGACCTTCAGACCCAACAGCCTGATCTTTTTGCTGCTAAGTTGTGCTTCCTGTAATATCAAGCATAAGGGCTTCTGGTGGGCACAAAAATCTAAAGCGGAAGGCTCTGCCGACATAGACTCCTCGGGAGATACAACAAAGAGTATTTTGATAGCGGCGAATCCCCTCAGCATAGGGACGGCCCAAACGCGTATGAGTAATCAATGCCCCCAACCAAGGCAGCCGAACTTGTCCTCCATGGGAATGACCAGAAAATAACAGATCAATTTTCCCAGAGTCTAAATGCTGAATCGCATCCACACTATGTGTAAGTAGTATTTGAAGATGCTCATCTTGAAGGTTGGCTCCTACTTTATCAAAATCCGCTTTACCTGTAGTTGGGTCATCCACCCCGTGAATGCGAATGACATCACCTTCCACCACCACATCCTGAAAATCATTGCGAAGAACCCGAATACCTAAGTCACTCAGCATTTGAATTAATTTTCCCAGATCATTTTTCTTTCTAGGTTCTTTCTTTCCGAATGGAAGATTCCCATTGATAACGTCTTCCATTTGATAGTCGTAATAATCATGATTACCCAGAACTGCAAAAATGCCATACTTTGATTTTAATTTCTTAAGATTTCGTCCCGCGTGTTCAATGCCTCCATTGTGGTCAATAATATCACCTGTAATAAAAATAAAATCCGGAGTTTCGCAGCTCAATCGGTTAAAAAAGCGAAAGAGGCCGTGATCATGAGCTTCAAAATGAATGTCGGAGAGGTGCAAAATCCGGAGAGGCTGCTTTATTTTTTTCTTGATCTGAATAGGATGACTGTTTAGGTGAATCCACCGAGGCTCAATCCAACCCGCCCAAAAAAACAGCCCGAGCATTACTAAAGCTGCTAGAAATATCAACATAACAACTTAGGCACCAAGGATTTTCCCGCCCGAACTTTCAAGGGAAATGCCTTTCATCTGAATTTCTAATTCCTCAGGGCGTTCACTGGCAGAAAATGCGGTTTCTTTAGTAATCTTCCCCGCACGCCAAAGCTCGAGCAAGGATTGATCCATAGTCATCATGCCTTCTTGATTGGCATTACGAAGGGCTTGCGTCAATTTATCAAATTTTCTTTCTTTGACAAGTTGGCGAGTGGTGTAATTACCAAGCATGATCTCAACAGCTGGGACTAAACTTACACCATCGGAAGACATTAAAAGTTGTTGGACAGCAAAACATGCAATATTAGGATAAAGGGAATTAAGAACCGCATCTCGTTGATCAATATCAAAAAAACCCGTGATACGATCAAAAATTTGAGTGACCGAACGCGCATGCACGGTTCCAATAACAAGCCGCCCCACTTCTGCAGACGAAACTGCAAATTGAAAGGTTTCAGCATCACGCATTTCTCCGATCACTATAACATCAGGAGATTGGCGCACGACATATTTCATCGCAGATTGAAAATCAACCGCATCCTGCCCAACTTCTCTTTGATTGATAACCGACTGATAATCGGAGTGAAGATATTCAATAGGATCTTCGATCGTAAGAATGTGCCGCCCAAGACTTTGATTCATGGTTTCAATCATGGCATTAATGGTGGTCGTCTTTCCTGAGGCCACCACGCCTCCGATCAAAATGATGCCGCATTTACTTAATGATACTTGTTTTAAAATCGGAGGGAGTTTAAGCTCATCCAAAGAAGGGATACTACGCCAAAGATTTCGAATGACCGCAGAAATACTGCCTTGCTGATAAAAGAGATTGGTTCTAAACCGTTGCCCACCCTCGTGAAGCGCAAAAGCAAAATCAACACTTTTATTCTTTTCAAATCCTTCCTTTTGAGCTGGGTTTAGGCATTGATCTGCAAGATATTGGGTCACTTCAGCCGCAACATTGGGTAACTCGAGGGCTTTGACGGCATTTCCAATGCGCACCCGAGGTGTCACACCCACCTTTAAAATCAAATCCTGTCCTTTGAGCTCTAGCATCAAACGAATGTACTCATGTAGGACCGATTTTGGATCCATTTTCCCCTCTTGGTTACAAATTTACGTAAGCGTATCAGGAACACTCAATGCTGATTGGATATCTGTATTCAACGCCTTTTTTCCCAAATTCTTTAGGAAGGAGTTGAAGCGTCAAACCAGTCGCGAATAGGTTGATCCGCCAAGAAAAAAGCGCTCGGAAGGCACGAATTCGCAGCTTATCAAGTTTACTTCAAATTCATCGATGATTTACTGGCTTAATGATGCTCTATTATTTCAAGAAAGAGAGGCTCTCCCCGACCCGAAACTGCTCCGGATCCCATGTGCCAGGAATTAATTCTAAAACCGACTCCGCCTCTCGACAACCAACCACAGGAGTCCAAGGACGAACATTCATGGCTATTTTAACAATTTTTCGATTACGATTTAGAAAAATTAAATCCAGCGGAAATCGCATGAAAAGCATATGAATGGAATTACAATTGGGAAACCATATGGCCGAGGGTCCAATCTCGGGATTCACAAAGAGCATTCCAAATAATCGCGATAAGAAATCACTCGCAACTTTCACGTCTGAAAGAAGTACAACACCTGAAACATTTTTGATAATCATCTCAGCTCCAAGCTTTTACTATTTACTAAAAAAATTACTTATAGGTTAACATAAAAATTAATCACAAAACCAATACCCTTATTACCATACGGCTTTATCAGCTCGATCATTCATAAAGGGACGCTCACAAGCTTTATATGATAAATGGGCCAAGATAAGCGCCATCGCCAAGGCCAGAATTCGAGAAGAAGTAAAGATTTGAACCACATTTAAAACGGGAAAATGTAAAAGATATAAGCTGTAAGAAATTCGCCCTAAAAACTTTAAGGGCAAGAAAATGCCTTTTTCCATCAGCGTTTGCCTTGGATAGAGAAACAGAATAAGAAAAGCCGAACCCACCGCAGCTCTCATCTCAAATGAATGAAAGAGTCCAAAGATGGAGAGCGCGACAAAGATGAGGACAGTCGGCGTCTTGTTTTCCTCATGCAAAATGCAGTAGACTAAAATTCCAAGCAGAAACTCCGCCCAATGACTGGGAAGCAAAAAAAAGACCCAGGTATCAGGAATCGTGCGAATAAGACATCCAAAAGCAATCAAAGATGACAAATAAATAAGAGGCATTCTTATTTTCTGAAATACGGGAAGAATAAGAAGTGCCATAAAAATATAAAATTGCTGCTCAAAGACCAGAGTCCAATAAATCACTTGAGGAGACTTACCCCCGATAAAAGGATAGATAAGGGTTGCAGATCCAAAGTAATCTACAAATCGAGGAGTTTTGTGATCCATGATAAGAATAATTGCAAAAGAAAGAACTAAACTCATCCAAAATGCAGGGTAAATTCTGAAAAATCGCTTACGCAAAAACATCCAAGCTCCTCGCAACTGAAATTTCAAATGTCGTTTTAGAGATTGGAAAATAACGTACCCAGAGAGCACGAAGAAGATTTGAACACCCGCATTTCCATGATGAATCAAACCCTGAAATACAGGAATCGGAATCTGAAATTTATAATGAAATAAGACGACCCACAAACTTGCCAGTCCGCGAAGATAATCGATGAAGAGATGCTTTGAATGAGATTGCATACTTATCAGAAATAAGCTTGAGACATTCCAGCAAAGCTACGCAATGAGGAACTCCGCAGAGTTTTCATTTAGACCGGCTCGAGCTTTGCCAGGGCGGCATAGGCAGGAATTTGTTTAACGTAGATTCTTGCCAAGGAATCTGCATAAACCAGTTTCCAGCCAGGATGATTTTGCAGCACAATAGACAGGGGCGATTTGGCCCGAAGAAAAACCCACCCGATCTCATGCTGCTTAAGCACCGCTTCCCACCGAGGCTCCAATTTGAAAACAGCTAAATAGTCTTTTAGACGCTGGATTCCGTGAAAATCATTAAACCCATAAGAGAAAACCTTCCAACGCGGCCACAGACGATAAATCATGTAATCGCCAAACTCATCATCATTAAAGACTCTACCTTGAAGATTTTCTTTTTCAATAAATTGAATTGCTTTTTCAGGGAAAATATTCTCATCAAAATTTGTTTTGATTTTATTTTGCACAAGAGCAATTCCGACCACAGTTAAAATCAAGATGGGCCAAAGCCAATGGATCGTATGATTTTCTATCTCCCGGAGCTGGCCTTCGGCATGCCGAAGCAAACCCACATAACCCTCCCCCAGCCATCCGCGAACCTCTAACAGTGCTCTGGCGGCCATAGGTGCGATCAGGATCAAAAAATAGGGAAGATAACGAATCGCATTGAGGGCCAGATGAAGAAACACAATGACGATTAAAACTTCGATCCACAACCCTCTCCTGGGTCTTAAGATAAAATAACCAATCAATCCATACAGCACTCCTTGATAAATCAAAAGAAGAGGATCATGAAAATTTGGAGGTAAAAATTCCGAGATATGATTCGAGAGATACGATGCGTGAATCATTTGAAACGGATATAAAAGTGCATGAAACCCTTCCGGGTTAAGACAGGCCGCCAAAGTCGATGTTAAAAGCATCATCAAACATTTCTTAGCTTTATCTTCAAATAGGTCCCGCTCCTCAGGCACGCTAGAGGTTATAGCCTCCAAAAAATTTCCTGCTCCATAAATACCTAAAAGGATGAGTCCCATCACAAATCCACCATGAAGATTGACCCAAAACGCCATACTCATGGGTGCAAGCCAAAGTATTCTTTTTTGATCTCTCTCCTGAAATAGAGCCAGCTCGTAAGACCACCAAACAATCAATAAGGTAGAAAACATATGAGGTCTTGCAAACCAATGCAAACAAATATTCGGAACCACTAACAATGCGACAAAGACAGAGATCAGAAGAGAGCGGCAGGCAAGGTGGATCGATTTGTACAGCGTTCTTACAATAGCTCCAATAATAAATGAATAAAGCACGGCAATTCCAGAAAGTCCTATCTTTTGATGAATCGAACCCATCAAAAGTTCAGATAGCCAAGAGTGTTTGGACCATGGAAGGTTTGGATGATAAAAGGAAAAAATATCGGTTGGGAAAAACCCTTTTATCCGGATCATTTCCTCCCCTGCACGGATATGAAAACCCGCATCACCATCCATCAATAAAAGTGATCCGTGGAAAGAAAAAAATGCAAAAAAGAAAAGGAAAATTGCGTCTGCAAGCGAAGGAAGCCCAATCTTTTTTCTCTGAGGCATAAAGTTACTCACGCAAAATTCGACTCGTATTTATATGATGCATCGGCATCTAGATGGCTCAGAACTTTTTCTATGTCAATCCGGAAGTACGCATTGAAACAAGGGCTGGCCCCAAAACCAAGATGAAAATTACAGGCATAATAAAAACAAGCATAGGGAAAAGCACCAACACAGGCACTCGAAGCATTTTTTCTTTTACTTGAAGCTTCATTTTCTCGCGCAAAGACTCTGCTTGAATCTGAAAAGTCTCGGAAATGGATGCTCCAGACTTATGCGCCTGAATGATGGGCCCAACAATGCCACTCACTTCGGGTAAATCCAAACGGGCTGCAAAATTTCTAAGTGCTTCTTCAAGAGGCATGCCCGAATTTGATTCATTGACCATTCGGCGAAATTCATCCCCCAAAACACTACCTTCCATTTCACGCGAAACGCGCTCAAAAGAAGCGCTGATTCCAAGTCCCGCAGCCAAACAAATCACCATGAGATCAATAGCCCCCGGTAAATCACGCTGAATTCTGGTGATACGCCTGGTTTTTCTAACCCCATACATAAAAGTAGCAACATTAAATCCAATGGCCAGAATTAAAAGTGGAATTCCAATAATTTTCGAAACCATATCATAAATAAAATAGGCAACGATCATGGATGCAATGGAAAGATAGCGCAGTTGTTTAGCGGTGATCTTTACTTTAACTTCCGTTTTGAGAAGATTAGAACGTTTATCCGCGCGTGATCTGAGAAGGATTTCATATGTACCAAAAGTTAATTTCTCAAATCGTCTTTGCATATGACGTTGTTCTTGCAGCATGGCTTGAAAATACTGCACGGCAACAAAAATGCCGCCCAATGTCACAAAGATTAAGAAAAACATAGTTCCTCTTTTGGTATACCTTAAGAATTAATAGGAGCGCCTTCGGTCATTTTAAAAATGATGACTGCACCAATTCCAAGCCAAACAAATCCAAACACAAATAACTGTCTTCCAAAGGGACTTTTAAAAAATTCGTCGAAATATCCGGGATTCAACATGTTAACTGCCATAAAAATTCCGACGGGAAGTAAAATGAGAATGATTGCCGAGGCCTTTGCTTGAGAAGTTAGAGCTTTCATCTCTCGTATGGATGTGATTCGCTCTCGGATCGTCTTTGCAATATTCTCAAATAAATCTCCAATATTTCCACCAAGCTCATTTTGAATTAAAATTCCAAGAGCAAATAATCGAATATCACGAGTTTTAAGCCGTTTATAAAGCCCGTTGATCGCTTCATCCAAATGCCCGCCCATTTCGATTTCTTTAATAATCCGGGCAAATTCTACGGAAACGGGGTAGGGCCCTTCTTCTGCAATCGTCCTAAAAGCGGATTGAATACCCTGTCCAGCCCTGACTGAATTTTTCATCATCGATAAGGCATCGGGAAAAGCAAACATAAATTTTGCCGTGTACTGACCTTTCATAAAGAAAAGAATGCCGATAGGTAAGCTCGCTGCAATCACGCCGAAAAAAAAGCCAAGATCCATATTTTGGGCTATGATTCCACCCACCCAGAGTCCGGAGAAAAAAAGAATTAACACCAATAGAATAAACGTCATTGGGGTAATATCAATTTTGGCAATACGAAGCAGTTCCTCAATTTTCAGAAGAAGTTTTGACTCTCCCATGATGTCGTTAATCATGGCGATCGAGCTAACCCGGGTACGTTTAAAAGCAGATTCTCGTTTAATCTGAATCAGGTTTTTTAGGCGCGCTTGAATTTTTTTCTCTTCAATCGCACCTCCACCAAACACATTATCAAGAACTAAGTAGCAGACATAAAACAGGATAGCTGAAACAATAATGATTGGTCCGTCAAGTTTCACGGTTGCCTCATAGCATCTGAATATCTAGAAATTTGGGACGAATATCGCTAAAGACAAACTCCCCTTGAACACCACCGTCTGCATCCAGACTCTTTTGCTTAAAACATACGATTTCATTTAAAGTAATAATATCGTTTTCCATTCCAGCCACTTCGCAAATGGAATCCACGCGGCGAGAGCCATCCTGATAACGCCGAATCTGAATAATTAAATTAAAAGCTGATCCAATTTGTCTCATGATGGCATTCTGCGAAAGGGTTGAATTCGCCATACTTACCATAGTCTCCAAACGACTGATAGAATCTCGCGCGGTATTGGCGTGAACCGTGGTCAAAGATCCTTCATGGCCCGTGTTCATTGCTTGAAGCATGTCTAAAGCTTCTTCACCTCGGACTTCACCAAGTACAATTCGGTCGGGACGCATACGAAGCGCGTTTTTTAAAAGATCGCACTGACTGACTCTGCCCTTACCTTCTAAATTTACGGGACGGGTTTCAAGGCGAACTACGTGCTCCTGCTGCAGTTGAAGTTCCGCCGCGTCTTCAATGGTGATGATGCGCTCATCGTACGGAATAAAGGAAGATAGAATGTTTAAAAGCGTCGTTTTTCCTGTACCCGTACCACCCGAAATAAGAATATTTCGTTTTGATTTCACAGCAATTTCTAAAAGATTTAACATCTTCTCATTCAAACTTCTGCGACGAATCAGATCTTCAGGACGAAATGGGATTTTCTTAAAACGCCGGATCGACATGCACGGTCCATCAATGGCAAGCGGCGGAATAATCGCATTGACGCGTGATCCATCCGCGAGTCGAGCATCAACCATTGGGCTCGATTCATCAATACGGCGTCCGACGCGCGCAACAATTCGATTAATGATGTGTCTTAAATGGTCATCGTCTTTAAATGAAATCGTGGTTTTATGCAGCTTTCCGTATCTTTCCACGTAAACAGTCGAAGAGTTATTGACTAAAATTTCATCGATATTTGTATCTGCCAAAAGAGGTTCGAGAGGACCTAGACCAAACGTCTCATCCACAACCTCTTTGATCATCTGCTCGCGTTCAACAGCAGTCACGATCGCTTTTAAGTCCTCAAATAAAACGCGCACGATACTCGCGACTTCTTTTCTCGCGTCATCGGGATTTAATGCCATGATCACTTCAAGATTCATGCGATCAATCAAATCTCGATGAAGTTTCATCTTCATGTCTTGAAGCTGACGACGGCGGCGTTCTTCTTGTTGAGAAATAACCCCAGGCCCTGTATCAATACCTAATTTTTTCTTAAAAAGACGATCGCTTAAGGTCATATTTTTTTACTTCCGCCCCCACCTGCAGGGTTTAGGTTCCTGTTTGAATGACTTTTGGATTATAAACCGAAAAAGCCAGGCATTAAGCCTGGCCCCTGTGCTTTCAACAACCATGGACCCTACGGCCCAATACTAAGCTTACACGAAGATTCTTTACTTTTCAAAATATTGGCGCTAAATATTCTATTTTGCTTTGGGCTTCTTTCCGAACATACCGAAAAAGGATCCCATGCCTCCGCCACCTTGATCTTTTTTCGAATCAAATCCTTCAACTAAGCATCTTGCAAACTCAAAAAATTGCTTTGTAAGTGCTGATTTAGAATCGAGTTCCACCATAGGAATGCCCGTATTCAAAGAACGGGAAACCGTCATGTATTCGTTGGCAAAGGTAAAAGCCACGGGATAAGGAAGAATTTTCTCTGCCTTGGCTAAATCGACTTCCTCATATTTTGAGTTATATCGATTAATCACGATTTTAAACTTTTCTTCAACATATCCGAATTTTTCAAAAATGCCGATACACCGCAACGTATTTTTTAGCACAGGAAGATGAAGATCTGTAGGAAACACAATAAATCGAGATGCATCCATGACGCTAATAACAGGATCTGTAAACGAATGCCCCCCGTCGACAATAATGTAGTCAAAATGCTTTCTCAAAATGCTGTACATCTGCTGAACTTGCTCGTGGTTGATCGTATCAGCATCTTCCGGACTTCGCGGAGCTGCTAAAATGGAAACTCCGCTTTCGTGCACCGGGAGCGCAGAATGAAGAAAAGGTTCATCAATGGAATCAATTTCCTGAACCATTTCTTTGAGCGTCATCTTAGGCTCATAGTCCAAGAAGAACGGTACGTCTCCATTTTGAAGAACCATATCCCAAATTAAGGTAGGTTTTCCAGATGCTTTTGCCAAAGCAACTGCTGTATTGCAAGCAAGAAAAGTGGTCCCAACCCCTCCCTTATAACTAAAGAAGGTATATATTGATCCTAGCTTTTGATCTTTACTTGCGACAAGAGATCTTTCGAGAAGTCGTGCTAACGTGTCTCGAATTTCTTCTTCTTCCAAAGGAAACTTAAGAAAATCACCCACACCTCGCTTAACGCAAGCAAGAATCATTTCGGATTCTAGACCTTGGGAACATACCACAATCGGTATTCTTGCAGCCACACGGCTAAGCTGTCCCAAAAAATTGATTTTATCGTCGCGATCCGTCTTACCAATGCAAACAATAACGATTCTGGGACCAAAGTGGACAATTGCATCCTCTACGGAAGGTAATTGTGTAAAAATTTTTATTTTGAGATCAGTTTCTTCTTTATATTGCTTGAATTGAGCCGTCAGGACTTTTTCAAGTGCCTGGCTCATAATGATTTCGCTGGAAACAATAGCAATATGAACTTCTCTCACGACTTAGCCGCTCCTGCTGGTGCCACAGGTGATGTGGATGTTGTTGGCGATGTACTTGGAGTGGGAGTTAATGCTTTTACTGGCGTTACATTCATTGCTTTATTTTGAGTTGCAGCCGGCGTACTCATTTTCACCGGTTTAACCGACAACGATGTCTTAAGCACAGTTGGCTTTGCCGAATCGGCAATTTTCGGTGTCGGCGTGTTGACTTGCTTCACCATCAATTGGGTTGCAGTGCTCGTTTTAGGTCCAGGCTGAACCACTCCAATCACCGGCTTGGTGGCAAATGGAGTCAACAAGCTTGTGGCTTGAGAGCCAGCCGATTTAGCTACTGGCTTTTCTGTTGTCACCTTAGCCACCTTAGTTTTTTTCCAAATCGGCGTTTCTTTGTTCGCGATTTGATCAGGGGAAATATATTGATTCGTTTTTGTGATCTCTGCCGGACTTGCCCATCGTTTGTTTTCAGTTAAATAATATCGAATCGCATCGCCATGTTGGTCTACTTTTATTGCGGGCTTCAAAAAATCTGTCGCCATTCTAAGCACGTCATCATTGGATTTTCGTAAAATCGGTTGATTTTCTGGCTCCACAATTTTAGGACTTACCATGATAATCAATTCCGTTTCCTCCCAGACATGATTTGTGTTTTGAAAAGCATAACCAATAATGGGTATATGCCGTAAAAATGGAACTCCAATATCTGTGGTTGATAATTTTTGCTGAATCATTCCACCTAGCAAAAGAGTTTGTCCGTCTTTAAGTTCCACGATCGTTTTTACAGTTGTTTTTGTAAAACCCTTAATACGAGATCCGTTAACCGTCACGCCTAAAGTATCGCTGGGTTCGCTGACTTCCGGTTCAATTTGGAGACTAATCGTATCATCTTCATTAATCTCAGGTTTGAATTTTAATTTCGTTCCAAATTCCTTGTACTGAACCTGCACCGTGGAAGTTGTCACCACCGCCATGGCCTGTTCACCGCCAATGACAAAGTTTGCTTCCTCGCCGTCTTTAGCTAATAAATTCGGTCTTGCAATGACCTTTCCAATTTGATCATTTTCAACAGCCTTAATAAAAGCAGATAGCCATTCATCTCCATTGACAAAAACGTGTTGGAAAGTATCTCTTTCGTTTCTGTCTAAAAAACCCGAAGTTGTCATAGTAACAGAACTGCTCAAATCGGATTCATATGTAAGGTCAGTCGATGTCACAGCAGCTGCGCCATTGTCTCCTGAGGGTAATATTCGTGTAATAGAAGTTCCTCGGCCAGGTTGCTCCCGTAAACTTTCTAGATCCATACCAAACTCTTTGGTTCGATTATGATCTACTTGAACAAAGCGGCATTGCAATAAAATTTGTCGAATCGCAAAAATTTTAACCAAGCTAATACTTCCCGGAGCAAAACTCTTGACCGCATCATCAATGGATTTTTGCTTTTGAACCGTGGAGGTATATCCTCTGACCACAAAGACATTTTTGGATGGAAAGATTTCAAACTTACCCTTGGGGTCAATATTTTTTAAAAGCTGATCCAACAAACCAGGGTCACGGATAACATTAATCTCAAAAGATGCCATGGATCCTTTTAAATCCCAAACGATCAAGTCCACACTGCCATTTGATTTTGCATTCAACAAGATTTCAGTTGAGGTTAACGTTAGAAAATCCAGAATACTTGGATTGGAAACAGAAATTCGGCTGAGTCGATTTGAGAATTTCATGAAATGGGAACGCCCTTCGATCAAAGTAAACCGATTATTTTCTACCTTAACAGGCGACAGCCAGCTTGATTTTTTATGCTCCAATAAAACCGTGGGATTCAAAGGGTTATAATTATCCTTCGAAGCTGGAAGCTTTGAAATGTAAGCATTTAGATTGCTGCTTACAGGCTTGATGCTCTCCAAAGAATTTGCTTTTGTGGGCTGATAACTAGAAGAGAGTGCTTTAGTTTTAAGTGGTGTGGATTCGCTGTCAGGTGTCCAAGAAGCAGCTGTCTGAAGCAGAGATAATGCAAAAACGCAGAAAATGCTGAGAATTTTTGAAGAAATGGAAGAGCGCTTCATTGCTTTGAAACCTCCTCCTCCTTATTTCGATTTAATTCTGCTTTACCATCAATAAACTTGTAAATTTCTTTATTGAGTCCACGAATAATTTCGATCTCTTCTGTTAAAGGTGGTTTATGCTCTTTTTTTAGATTTCCCGACTCAACCTCTTGATCTTTAAATAATTCAGCCATAGTAAAAAAATGTTCTGGTTGCTCTTTGTCTGTTTCAGATAAAGAACGCACAGCCACATTAAGAGTTCCGCGTTTTAAAGAATAGGCCAATGTCTTGGTCCCCTCAGGGGTCACTGCTAAAGTGATTTGTACTTGATCTCCTCCTCCAGACCCAGCTCCAACTCCAAGCACTTTAACATTTTTCATCAGGGTCAAGCTCTTAAATTGGGTTCCTGTTCCCGTAGAATAAGTCAGAATCACGTCCACTCGATTTCCCACTTGAATTAAATTGGTAAGACTGGCTGGAAGCGTGACAGGCACTGTCATCGCCTGATAACCCTCGGGAATTAAACTGGCTAAACTATCTGTGGTAGACAAAAGATCAATGGATCGGAGAACGGTTCCTTTGGCAAGAAAACGATTAGCAATTTTTCCAATGGCTTCGAGTGGATCTTTAATCAAAAGCGAAGGGTCAACATCGCCTGAAGCAGGGACTAAGTCTAAATCATCTTTTTTGATGGTGGTCCCAAGTTCAACGTCTTTTGCTAAACCCACAACATTCGGACGAACAACCACTCCTCCTTGCTCTTTTGGCTTATTCATTTTCATCGTAAACATAAAAACAACTCCTGCGATGAGAAAAGCCACTAGCATTATCGGAGAATTGCGACCTCTTGGCATAAAGTAATCCTATCTTGTGATAGGATTTACGGCTTCTGATGAAAAACCTTAACTGCTAAATATCCATACACTTAGAGTTGGGATTGCCAATAATAAAGATGGGCTTAATTAATATGATTTTATGTTGCTCAAGAATCAGAAAATGATCAAAAAAAAAAGCCCCTCCGTAAGAAGGGGCTTTTTTTGAAATACCGCTTAGGTAAGAGCTACTGCGGCAGTACTCATGTTGGAGCTAGACTTGGTACCGATGGCTCTGGTCGCAAGAATAACCACAATCACGATGCCCGAAATAATAAGGGCATATTCAACCAAACCCTGCCCTTTTTTTCCGCGCAGCAAATTACGAATACTTGTTAACATAACATCCTCCTGATAGATTAACCTCTAAATTTGGAACACTATGTTTACTATTATCGCGTGTTCCTAGTAATAACTTTACCTTATGAAATGGCTCATGTCAAAGTGATTATGCTATGATTGCTATAAGTCTATAGTGGAATATAGCAAAAAATCCAACATGGATCTTAGCCCTCCCATCCTAAATTCGGATCTAATTCCTTTAAAAACTGAATTTCAGGCATTAAGTTAAATCTAGGATGAACCGATCTGACAAAGCAAACTTAAATCTTTGGTTTAGTGGGCAATAGCCTTCACCAACCCTGAAGCCCCGACAGGAAATTTCATGTTTGACCAGAAAAGCAAAGCATTACTATCCTGGCTTGTCCTATGTGCTTGTTTTCTCATTTTTGGATTATCCGTTCTTGTCCGCATCGAGTCGCCTCTCTTGTGGAACGATGAAGCTGAAACCGCCATGTTTGGGGAAAGAATTCTCCAATACGGCTACCCAAAAATTTTTGATGGAAAAAACATAGTCTATTCACTGGATTTGTCAGATAAAGCTCTTGGGAAAATAAATCGCTGGGATGCTTATACGGTCAGTGGATGGACGCAATATTACGTGGCAAGCATTGGCGTTTGGCTCGCTAGTCACGAGAAGGATCTTTATGTAAAGACAGCTTTAGTGAGACTTCCCTTTGCTCTTCTAGGAATTCTCGCCGTTTTACTGCAAGCAATGCTCACAGCATCTTTCATCACAAAAGAAAAATCCCATCAAAGATTTTGGATTTCTGGATTTTTTCTTCTCGAAGCGCTTTCTTATTCCTTGATCTTACATTTGCGCGAAGCCCGCTATTATTCGATTTTAATTTTTGCTGTGTCCTTAGTGCTTACATATTATGCGGCTACTCAGAGAGCGGTGAAAAATCATCGAACAACATGGATTTTAGGATACCTTTCACTGCTATTTACCGTCATGACGTTTCCTCCTGCTGGGATCAGCTGTATTCTTGCTCTAATCATCACTGAGATTTTAAGCTGGAAAACAAAAACATCCCTGGAAAAGTCCTCTGCATTAAAAAAAATATTTCTGCCAGCGGGATTAGCGCTCATCAGTATCACAGCGTTGTCCTATTTCAGCGGTTTTTCTAAAACAAGCACTTCTTACATGTCTTCACTGTTATCACGAGGCAATGATCTTTTTTATAATTGGATTAAATGCTGGAGTTTTTTTGCTCGATATGAATTTCTTTTACTCATTTTATGGTTGAAATACGTTCTTTTTAAGTTGCGGCAAGATAAGACCGCCCCTCGGCTTGAATTATCACCGCGCCACGTTCAAGCTTTAAAACTCAACCGCCTGATCACTGTTTTTTGTCTCATCCACCCAATCGTGATATCTCCCATTCTTTCATTTGAGAGATATTATATTGTCATGCAGCCCATGCTCATCACCGCCATCTTGCTCGATGGCGCCACTCTGATCCGCTATCTCCAATGTAAAGAAAAACTAGAGCCCCTTAAAAACCACGGCCTTTTTTTGAGCAGCCTTCTCCTCTTCGCCTTAGTGATGATTGTACCTTCGAAAATTCAGCAAATTCACAATCGGATTGAAGACCTCAAAACACCCTATCGAGGCGTTCTGGACTTTGCCATGCCCATCATTCAATCAAAATACCCGGACCCATCTCAATTACAAATTGCCACAAACTATGAAGAATACTCATACATGTATTATTTGAAATGTAAAACCCTGGTTGGCTTTTATGGGAATAATCTAAAAAATGATTTGAAGGAAACCCCTGATATCATTATTATCAGGAAGCAAATGGGCTTTCAGGCTGAATATTTTTCGGATTATTTTTTGAGAAATGAATATGAAAAAATGTTGCTTCCAGTCGAAGATTATCCTGTGAATAACATCCCGGAGATTTCCTCTCCGCTTCATCATCAAACCCAAACTCTCTTAACCCAAACTCAGTCAAAACAGCTGGAATTATTTTTTAAGAAAAATCCTTCCTCCTCAAGGAGTCTATGACACAAGATCGTTATTATCGGGAATATCTTCATCGCACTAATAAATTTCCACAATCTGTTTATCATCGCCACAAACACAACCTTGTAGATGAATTGATCAAAGCAAGCACTCCGGAAGCTCTTATTCTTGACGCGGCTTGCGGAGTTGGCCATCTCTCGGGAATCTACGCAGAACAGAAAAAAATTGTCGGCATTGATGAGCAATTTTCTGCCATTTCTGACTGTATCTCTTCTTATAAGGGGGTCTACAGCCAGGCCTCTCTTTATGAAATTCCTTTTCCGGATAATCAATTTGATCTCATTCTTTTTTTAGATGCAATTGAACATTTTACAGATCCTGAAAAAGCCCTGGGCGAACTTGCAAGAATCCTGAAACCAGAAGGAAAAATTTTGATTTGTACAATGAACTACGACAGTCCGCTTTGGTATATTTTAGGACACACTTGGCATTGCTTTATGGGTGGAAATTGCCAGCCTTATTCTAAAGATGTACACCCCACTCCTTACACTCGAAAATTATTTGAAGATCATTGCCAGAAGTATTTTAAACAAATTTCGCTCTTCACTCGAGTTATGGGCATGGAGCTTTTTTTTATTGGCACTAAAAAATCTGGATAAGCTCCACATAAGAGGACAGACTACTTTTTAGTGAGTGACTTTAAATGTAGCCTATGCGAATTTTAAAGATATGAGACCCGAACCCTGCAAACATTCTTACGCACAAAATTCGGACATGGTTTTTGGTATTCCGATCTTCTCCTGCCCCGATTGCTCTCTTGTATTTCAAAAAACCGAACCTGGTTACGATCCCCACAAACATTATGAGCAGTTTTATCAAAACGAGACCCCTTCCCGGTTTCCCGGCGTCGTTGAAGGCGTCATTCGTTTATTTCGACTTTTCAGATCTCTTAAATTGTTTACAATCAGCCCAAAAGCAAAAACTATTTTGGATATTGGATGCGGTAGAGGTTTTACGCTTTATTTTCTAAAAAATATATTCAGGTGGAAACGAACCGCGGGAACCCAAATTGCATTCAATGCTTATCGATTCGCAAAAGATAGACTGGGGCTAGAGGTTTATAATCAAGATTTATTGCAGATCCCATTTGAAGAAGGGGGCTTCGACATTGTTTCCATGTGGCATGTTCTGGAACACATCCCTGAATCAGATGCCTATCTGACTAAAATCAGATCCCTAATTCGTCCTGGCGGCAAATTCATTGTCGAGGTACCTAATCATAACTCGTGGTCAAGAAAACTTGCGGGACAATACTGGCTCGGGTGGGACATTGAAAACCATTTCCATTTCTTTAATCCGGTTTCGCTGCGAAGACTGTTCGAAAGTCATGGCTTTGAAATCAAGATGATTCACAGTTTTTCCCTCGAGTATTCTACTTTTATTTCGGCTCAAAGTCTGGCAAGCGCATGTTTAAAATCTGATCATGAGTTCTGGAAATCCTTACAAGGAAAACCTCATCACCTCCTCAAAGCCATAGCAGAAATGATTTTAATCCTCATTGTGGCTCCGTTCTGTCTGATGATTAATCTCCTGCTATTTTTTTCTACCCACGGTGAGATTCTGCTAGTGTCCGGACAACGTTCACAAAATTAGATAGCATGCGGTGGTCTCGCATCAGGAAAGCTTGGATCGATCCACTCGCACCACAAGTCTTTCCCAATAAATCCAAACGAACCACGGGGCCCAAAAATAATACCAGCTTTTAGCCATAACAGACGCTCCTGCCAGCACCAGAAAAAATACAAATATCCACATCCGAAAAAGATTCGTTTTAGAATCTGAAGACGGCATCACTTCAAAAAGTGAAAGGCAACTTAAATGAAGCATAAAGAGAATCGTAAAATCGGAGAACCAAACATAGGAAGCCGAGACAAGAGAAACTCCGATCAACCAAGGCAGTTCGCGCGACCAAACAAAACGTGGAATTTTCATCGACCGCTTCAATGCATAAACACATCCCAAACATGAAAATAAAAGTCCAGGAATCGCACTCAAATGCTTATATTTCAACCAAATATAATTTTTGATCATCCCTGAAAGACTTGGATTGATGTACTTCACCGCCTGACCTTGAATGGAAGAAATCCAATTTGAATAAATGCCTGGGAAAATCACTTCAGTGATCCCAGCAAATAAAAACTGATAAAAAATAAATTGAGCGATCAGCACATACTTTCTTCCGCGTATCCCAAGATAAAAAAGGACGGCAAGGATTGGCAAAAATAAATGAACTTTGATCGTGACGAGACTTAAAAGAAAGACGCCCATTCTTTCCCTTTGATGCTCCAGAAGGTAAATCCCGGCAAGTAAAAAAAGAATAAGATAAGTGCTAGTCACTGATAAATACCACGCAACCACAAGAAAGGGCATCATAAGGACCAAACCAAGAGCAACGCTGCGGAGGTTGGGACTCTTATCTGAATCAGAGAATAGCTTTGATCCAATCACGCTCAACCCCAATAGACATAAAAAATTAAACAACCCTACTCCTATTTTCCCAACGTGAAAAGGCAAGACATACAACCAGCAAAAAAATAAATAGTAATGTGGAGGAGAAAATGGCACAAACGGAATCAATTCTTTTTCCATGATTCCTGATTGCCGGACAGTCATTTCCTGAAAGGAGTAGGGGTTGTGATGATTGGTCAGTGCTTGATAGCCGCTCCAATAGATGGCGTAATCTCGAGCGTAGTTTTTATCTTTGTTCAACAGAAAGCCGAGGGCACTGAAAATGATCACTAATAAGATTCCGAAAAAAATAACTTTTGTAGAAAAGGGGTTCGCTTTCACGATTTACAAAAGAATCTCGAGTTGAGAAAGCACATCGTGTGCGGTAATAGCTTTAAGACATTCGTTGGAAACGCAGTGCGATTCGCGGTGATTCATAGCAGAAAGGCATGGAGAGCACGGCCATTTGGAATAGAAGATATGATTATGCTCTCCAAAAGGCCCAAAAATTTGGGGGCTCTCAGGACCAAACAAAACAAATTTTTCAATCTTGGTCAGCATGGCCAAATGAACCAAACCGCAATCATTGGAAATCAAAGCCCGGCTCAGGCAAAAAAGCTCCATCAACCCTTCCAGAGAGGTTTTCCCAATCATACTCACACACCGCGGATGATTGAGAAGTTTGCGCATAGGTTCGGTTTTACGCTCAGCCCCAGCTGTTCCAGTTAAAACCACCCAGTGGTCGGGATGCTCTAAGATTTTTTTTGAAACCTCGATAAAATTCTCGATCGGCCATTCTCGCAAAGGGAGCATCCCCTCGCCGGGGTTCACAAGAAAGATCTTGGATTTTTCAGGATCCATTCCCAAACTCCGAAGATCACGCATCATTGCTTCGCGAGGAAGATCGCCTGAATGATACTGGGGTAATACAATATCTGCATCCGCGATATTTTGAAAAAATTCAGGAGTCGCTTTTGACTCGCTTTCAAGATCAAAGGCCAAAGATAAGTAGCTTCGCGTCACGTGATTCAAGGGATTATAGAAAACTCGATGCGTCAAAAGATCCCCTCGGTAAAGACCTTCAAAATCATAGCGGTAAAATCCGATTCTTTTTTTGGCCCTGGATAAATAAGACAGGATCGCCGACACACGCGAGAAGAATTCAAGGTCCAGAACAACCTCAATCCCCTCCTGCCGCATTTTCCGGATCACTTTAATGGCATCAAATAAAATCCAAAAAGCATTTTCGCGGACTGTGAAAATATTTTTCTCAGGAATCATCCCTCCAAGCAGCTTAAAAATATCCTGATTTTTATCAAAGGTCAGATAATAAAGTTCAGCTGTTGGATACTTCTCTCGGATCTTTTTCATAAGCGGATAGGAAAGAATAATGGCTCCGAGTTCTGAGAGTTTTAAGAAAAGAATTTTTTTGGGAGAAATGAAAGGGGTTTTAGAATCGCGAAAAATTCGTCTAATCCTTTCCCAAACAGAGAGGAGAAAACAAAGAAAAACTCCAATCCAATGATCTACGAAGCGAGCGCGATTAATATTCATTTGCTCCAGCCAATTTAGCGGTTGAGCGACTCATTTGAACTGCAAGGATCAGATAAAAGAAAGAATACCACACATTCTGGTGCAATTCTCTAGTCAAAAAAACATAGATCAAGACCGAGCTCAAATGAAACACGAGAAAAATCATGGCCCATTTTTTTAGCTGCTTCCTCCCATCAGATTTCTCGAGAAGCGAAAAAAACAGCATGGCTTGCGTGATCGTGAGCAAATTAAAATCATTGATCCCTCCATAAGGCATGGTGATAAGACAGCAAGGAATCAAAAGCGGCAAATCTTCTTTCCAGCAAATTTTCTTTTTAAAATAAAGAGCAAGAAAGGCCGCCCAAGTGATAAGCGGAATCAGCAGACTTGGCCAAACAACCATCTGGTTCGTCTTTGAGTAAATGAGAAGCCTGACCCACGTTTCTAAGGTTGGTGCTGCGAGTAAAAATGGTGACGCTTTCATGGCCATTCTCTGAACAAATACCTGAGGTGAAATGAGATACGCAATCAAAATAAGCGTGAGTAAAGTACCCAGAAATGAAAATAAAATCCTGACCCGTTTCGTACGGATCAGCCAAATCAGGGCGATTCCGTAAATTAAATAAACAATATTGGGTTTAATTGTCGTTAAAACAAGAAGCATCCCAGCCAGAACATCTTTCTTTTTTTCAATCGCCCAAAAAGTTGCGATAAGACCTAAGATCACCCAAAATGCCGTTTGTCCTACTTGAACGACATATAGGTAGGGCAAAAGACACAGACCTGTCAAAATTTTAAATCGCGGAGATAACTTGAGATTGGGGAAAAAAGCCGATAATGTCAATTGCGTGATCAAAAAGGGGAATGCCAGGTTCATCAGAAGCCACAAGAAGGCTGAAATCTCAAGTGGCCAGTTTAAAAAAGGGGCAAAAATCACCAAAGTCCATGGTAAATTCCAAAGGGAATAGGTTTTATCATGGATGATTTGATACCCCGAAGCAAGCTCAAGTTGAAGAACCTGCTCAAAGTCATAAGGGTTTTTGCCGTTCTTAAATAATTGAAACGGTGCCCAGTAGCCGATAAAGTCGCTGATAAAGAGGCCTGTTTTGAGCGAAGTAGGAAAATGATCATGAAAGACCCAAAAAGCAGATAGGACCACAAGAGCGATCACAAGAAAAATGAGAATACGTTTTAAAAAAATAAGCTTATTCCTTTCACTTTCAAAATCGTCGTAAGGCTTTTAATGTTTGCTGTTTCTTTTAGTAAAAACTTCAAAACTCGTTTGGCACTTGCATTTATTTTAAGCTTTGCCGGGTCCATTCTCTTTTATGCTTTTTATGACCCAGCACAACTCAAACTTTTTAAAGAAGGCGATTTTTCAGATTATTATGCTGTGGCTCATATTATAAAAGAAGGAACGCCTCATCGTCTCTATGATTTTGAGCTTCAAAAGGAAATTCAAGCGCGCTATTGGCCGGACATGAAGGAAAAGGCGCTCTATTTTCGCTACCCACCTTTTGATGCATTGCTTTTATATCCACTCTCTTATGTCGGTCCCATCCCAGCAAGAATCCTATATTCCCTTTTTATGATTCTCTGTCTTGGGTTTGCATGTATTTTAGCGGCAAGGTTTGCCCCGGTCTTGAAAAATAATAAAATCATAACTGCAGCGCTTTTGCTTGCCTGCATCCCCATCCCAATC
>CAZOOM010000035.1:0-24454 GCA_964581425.1 uncultured bacterium
ACCAGGGACAAGCGCATTAACAGTGCGCTGCTCTACCAACTGAGCTACAGGGGAATAACTTATTTCTGTAGGAGTCAACTGTAGAAGTGTCCATACCCTCGGGACATCGAGTCCCTCGGGTACTGCTTCACTTCGTTTCGCTGACTGTCCGCCCGAAGCTAAACTTCGGGACGGATCCGTCCTCGCCTTTGGCGAGGCGGAAGCTACCCCCTCCGGCTGCGCCTCCGAGGGCTGCTACGCCGCAGGGAAAGAAATTTTAAAGAACAAAAAACGTTATACGGTCTACGACTTATCTTCTCAAAACCAAATGATTCCGCAGCCCTTTAGGGCAGGAGAACATACCGAATGCGGAGTGCGGAATAATAAATTTAGAATAGCTCGACCGCAGAGCTCCACAAAAAAATAAGAGTTCCAAGAAGGGGGCATTATAACGATCACTCTGGGATCGGTCAATTCTACTTAACTTGTACCTTTTTATCCCTTACCCCATTACCCTTATCCCTTACTGGCAGTAACGAGATAAGGGGTAGGGGGTAGGGGATAAAATAAAAAGAGGATCATCGAGGTTTAGATTCTCGAGGGATCTGACGATCAAGCAATATGCATTTTATCCTTGCCCTCTTACTAGGGCTTTATTATTTTGTCAGTCCTGCTTGTGCGGAGCCCATGTCATCAGGGCTTCCATATTATGCGGACATTCAAAATCCTGCTCAAACCACGGACCGCGATCCTCCTTATGAACACACGCGTAAACAAATGCAGGCCCAGGATTATTATCTTCATGTCCGGTATCCGTATCGCCGAGCCAAGCCTGTTGCAGGTGCTCCTGACCCTCAGGCCCTTTATTTTCGAATCACCGTAGGGAACGAGCGCATCGATGATATTCAATTTCAGGTGCGTAAAGCAGAATTAAAGTACCAAGGAAAAGCTTTGGAGTTGATCCCGATTTTTAGAATTGAAGAAACGCTTGAGACCTCGAAGGATTTTAAGAAACTTTACAAGACCTGGATCAGGGCAACGCCATCCAATTTTGGAGAGGTGGCTTTTTTTTGTACGGCTTTGACCGGAGAGGAACCTGAGATTGATCTCACATTAGATGTTGCGATCCGCGCCGGCGGGCGTAAAGAAGAACATCTGAAGACCCATTCCAAATTATTTCGCGGGTTGTATCAGCTGAAGAGCGCGGCTGCGACTGTGACAAACTCTAAATCAATTTCGAAATAAAAAAGGCCGGATCTAAAAAGACCCGGCCTTGCAAACGTTAGGGACGGTTCTCCAGAGAGAACCGTCCCTGCTCAGCTTATTCGTCCATATCTCCGTAATCAGCACCTGCACCAGCTTTGTTTTTTTCCTTCACAGGTTTTTCCGAGATAATGCACTCGGTCGTGAGGAAAAGACCAGCAATACTGGAAGCATTTTGAATCGTGGTGCGGACCACTTTGGTTGGATCGATCACGCCGTCAGCCACAAGATCACGGTATTCTCCGACTTCTGCGTTAAATCCGTAGGAGCCTTTGTTCTCCATAACTTTTCGGATGACCACAGAACCATCGAACCCTGCATTTTCAGCAATGGCGCGGGCCGGAGCTTCAAGTGCTTTACGCACGATCTGAACCCCTGTGGCCTCATCGCCCGTGACTTTGAGGTCATCAAGCGCTGCAATGGAACGAAGAAAAGCCACTCCGCCGCCTGGGACAATTCCTTCTTCCACAGCTGCGCGGGTTGCGTGAAGCGCGTCTTCAACGCGGGCCTTCTTTTCTTTCATCTCAATTTCAGTAGCAGCTCCGACTTTGATCACAGCCACTCCGCCTGAAAGTTTTGCGAGACGTTCCTGAAGTTTTTCTTTGTCATAATCAGAATCCGATTTTTCAATCTGCTTTCGGATTTGATCGATGCGTTCTTTGATGTCTTTCTGAGATCCGGCACCTTCCACGATCGTGGTGTTGTCTTTGTCGATCGTGATGCGCTTGGCGGATCCGAGCGCGTCCACATCAATGTTTTCAATTTTGATTCCGAGATCTTCGGAAATAAATTGACCTTTGGTGAGGATGGCGAGGTCTTCCATCATGGCCTTGCGCCGGTCGCCGAAACCAGGAGCTTTGACCGCGCAAACATTGAGGGTGCCGCGAATTTTATTCACGACCAAAGTTGCGAGCGCTTCGCCTTCCACATCTTCTGCAAGAATGAGGAGAGGTTTTCCGAGACGCGCAACTTTTTCAAGAAGAGGAATCAGGTCCTTGATCGCAGAAATCTTCTTTTCATAAAGAAGAATGTAAGGATCTTTCAAGACCACTTCCATGCGTTCGGCATCAGTCACAAAATAAGGGGACGTGTAGCCGCGGTCAAACTGCATACCTTCCACAAGATCAAGCTCTGTCTTCATGGTGTTGGATTCTTCCACCGTGATGACTCCGTCTTTGCCGACTTTTTCAATTGCGTCTGCAAGAAGGTTTCCAATCGAGCTGTCGTTGTTTCCGCTGATGGTACCGACGGCTTTGATGTCGTCTTTACCTTTTACGGATTTGGAAAGTTTTTTGATCGCTTCCACCACGCGCTCAGCGGCTTTATCAATCCCGCGCTTGAGGGCCATGGGATTTGCGCCCGCAGTCACGTTTTTCAAACCTTCTTCAATAATAGCTTGAGCGAGTACTGTGGCGGTTGTGGTTCCATCACCGGCTTCGTTTGAAGTCTTTTCAGAAACTTCGCGCACGAGCTGGGCACCCATATTTTCATAAGGGTCTTTGAGTTCGACTTCTTTGGCCACCGTGACACCGTCTTTGGTGATCGTGGGCGCGCCAAATTTTTTATCAATGACCACGTTACGGCCTTTGGGACCGAGCGTGACCTTCACTGTCTTCGCGAGAAGATCCACACCGCGTTTGAGGCGCCGGCGTGCTTCCTCGGAATACGATAATTGCTTTGCCATAAATGCTCCTTAAGTTAAATGGAAGAACAGGGAATAATAGGGAAGAATAGGGAGGAACAGGAGATCTGAGGAAAAGTAAAAGGGGAAACAGAATTCACCCACAAAAGACTGCGAATCTCTGCTTTTCCTTTTTCTACCTTATTCATCCCTGTCATTCCCTTTTCTTCCGTCTAAGTTATTTGTCGTTTTCGAAGACCGCGAGAATTTCGCTTTCTTTCAAAACTTTGTGTTTCACGCCTTCGATGATGATTTCATCACCGGCATATTTTCCAAAAATAACTTTGTCGCCTTTTTTAAGTTCCACAGGCTGAAGCTTTCCAGATTCCAGATATTTTCCTGGACCCACGGAAATGACTTTGCCTTCAGTCTTTTCTTCTTTGGCTGTATCCGGGAGGATAATGCCGCCCTTGGTTTTGGCTTCTGCTTCAAGAACTTCAACAAGAACTCGATCACCGAGAGGTTTAACTTTCATTTTAGATCTCCTTTAATGAGCGCTTAATTTACAGAACGTAGTGAATGTAAATTAACTGCGCGAATTAAATCCGCCTCGCTTTGTGGCGGATTTGAAGTGTTAATAGTTGCTATTTAATCCAATCCGCCAAACTGCGTGGCGGATAAGTTCGTGCTGATGACTTACGCCATCTTTTCAAGATGACGTAAGTCATGCACTCACTTACATCATTCCGGGCATTCCACCCATGCCGCCCATTCCACCCATCCCGCCGCCGCCTGGCATTGGAGGCATCTTGGGCTCATCTTCCTTAATATCCGTGATCAATGCTTCGGTGGTGAGGAGAAGTCCGGCAACGCTGGCCGCATTTTGAAGTGCGCTTCGCGTGACTTTCTTCGGATCAATGACACCGGCATCAACCATGTCTTCATATTTTCCGGATTGTGCGTTGAATCCAAAACCTGCTTTACCTTCGAGCACAGTTTGAACCACAACAGAACCTTCTTCGCCAGCATTGGCTGCAATCTGACGGATCGGTTCTTCAAGCGAGCGGCGAATAATATTCGCTCCCACTTTTTCATCTCCGGAAAGTTTGAGTTTATCAACGACAATAATGGAGCGAAGAAGCGCTACACCACCGCCGGCAACGATTCCTTCTTCCACGGCTGCGCGCGTGGCGTGAAGAGCGTCTTCGACTCGAGCTTTCTTTTCTTTCATCTCGGTTTCGGTCGCGGCACCGACGTGAATCACAGCCACTCCGCCTGCAAGTTTAGCAAGGCGTTCCTGGAGTTTTTCACGGTCGTAATCCGAATCCGTATCTTCGATTTGTTTTTTGATTTGAGAAATGCGGGCATTGATTTCCGCAGTTTTTCCAGCACCTTCGACGATCGTGGTGTTTTCCTTGTCGATCGCAACGCGCTTGGCGCGGCCAAGATCTTTCAAGGATACATTTTCAAGTTTGATACCAAGATCTTCTGTAATGGCCTTTCCGCCGGTCAAGGTTGCGATGTCTTGCAGCATGGCTTTGCGGCGGTCGCCGTAACCAGGAGCTTTGACGGCACAAACATGAAGCGTTCCGCGGATTTTGTTGACCACTAAAGTTGCGAGCGCTTCACCGTCCACTTCTTCTGCAATAATGAGAAGAGGTTTACCGGATTTGGCAGCGGCTTCAAGAACCGGAAGAAGATCCTTCATGGCCGAGATTTTCTTCTCGTGAATGAGGATGTAAGGTTCTTCGAGTACGGCTTCCATGCGTTCGGCATCGGTCACGAAATACGGTGAGAGATAACCTTGATCAAACTGCATTCCTTCCACCACATCAAGTGTTGTCTCTGTGGACTTGGCTTCTTCAACGGTGATGACGCCGTCTTTTCCAACCTTGTCCATGGCATCGGCAATCAAATTTCCGATATAGCTGTCAGAATTAGCTGCGATGGTAGCGACCTGTGCAATTTCTTTTTTATCTTTGATGGGTTTTGAAACACCGCTGAGCTCTTCCACTACGGCTTCAACGGCTTTATCGATTCCGCGTTTGAGTGCGGTTGGACTTGCTCCGGCCGTGACGTTCTTCAGACCTTCACGATAAATGGCTTGGGCAAGAACCGTTGCGGTTGTGGTTCCGTCTCCTGCATTATCAGAAGTTTTTGACGCGACTTCTTTGATCATTTGAGCGCCCATATTTTCATAGGCATCATCAAGTTCGATTTCTTTTGCAACGCTGACACCATCTTTCGTAATGGTGGGTGAACCGAATTTCTTTTCGATCACCACATTGCGGCCTTTGGGGCCGAGGGTTACTTTGACTGCGTTCGCGAGCTGATCCACACCTCGTTGGATCGCGCGGCGCGCGTCTTCTTCAAACAGAATTTGCTTTGCCATGTAAAATCCTCCCTAGTTTTTTATTTTGTTAGTGGTTTTGAACTGCGGAATTGATTTAACGCAGAAAAATGACCTATTTAGCACTCTTTTTGTTGAGCGCTAAATCATTATATATTGCGAGATTTTATTGTCAAGCCACCTGATTAATGAGGCTAAAAGGGGTCTAAACAGCCACTTTTCACAAGCGTAGAAATATCGCAACTCTAGCATCTCCTTACAATACAGGGGGTTAGGAGCCTATTAAGACCTCATCTTCAAAATAATAAATGTTATAAAAAGTATATTGCTAACAAGACGAACATTAGTTACATTTGTTATAGGTGATTAAAATGAAAAACATTCTTAGTGCAAAAGGTATCGGAAAAATCTTTCAAGCATTTGAGATCGATACGATTCGTGATATTGCAGTCATGACCACGGTGCTCTCAGGGCTTTTCTTCTTCTACATTAGTTTTGTAGTAGTGCGCCTGAGCAGCTTTTCAGCCTAAGAAGTTTTAGACTGAAACTAAGAACGTGCTGCTGTGATGTGCGAGATCTCAAAGCTGTTTTTGAGATGAGCAGCCATGGATTTAATCCTGAGCTTGTTCGCAAAGAAAACAGATGTGCTTGCCCGAAAACTCTGAGTCGCCAAGAAAAGAAGCTAGTTGACTGAGCGGGTTTTGTAGAGGAGAAAAAGGGTTTTTAGGGAGAGCTGAGGATCAAGAATATCAATTGCATTCGAATGTTTAGCCATGACCTTTGACAGTCCTCCAGTAGCAACAACCTTCAATTCCTTTCCAAATTGATTTCTGAAACGATCGACCAAGCCGTCTGTCATCGCACCATAAGCTTCTAAGATCCCGGATTGTAGGGCATCCCGTGTATTTTTTGTCCCGACTCCTTTGGAGGAAGATGGAAACTTTAAGTTAGAAGGTAAGAGGGCTCCTTTTTGATTGAGAGCCTTAAAGGAAGTGACTGGTCCTGGGATGATCAGGCCTCCCTCAAAAACGCCCTTGGATGAAACATAGTCAGCTGTCAGCGCGGTTCCATAGTCTAGGATCACAAAAGGCGGTTTTCCATGCAGTTGAGTGCAGCCATAAGCGTTGACCAGTCGATCAATTCCCAGTTGTCTTGGTTGATAGCGGCTTTTCATGGGAATCGATAGGTTTTTTCCTGCAATATGGAACGAAAAGGTGGGATTTTGTTTAAATTTTATTAATAATTCATTTTCAAAATATGGGACAACACTTTCTAAAACAACTGATATTTTTGAATATTTACCACTTTTAGAACAATTTTTGAGTAATTTTGGGATAATATTAAAATCAAGTGATTTTATTGATGAAATGCGTCCATTTTTGACCAGTCCACAGGTAACTGCGGTATTTCCAATGTCAAGAAGGACGGTGATAGAAGGCTTCAAGGTCTTTTCCTAATTGCTCTAAGATATTATTTAGTAATGTGTTAAGGTTGATTTCCTGGTCTAAAATTTCGCGCATCGAAACGGCCTGATTTTTTAATTCCTCCGGGTAATCATTCACATTAAGGCCGATTCCTATAATAGCATAATCCAGCTTTTGATGAACCCGCGTTGAGGACTCTACCAGAATGCCGCAAATTTTTTTTCCGTGTACGAGCAAATCATTCGGCCGCTTGAACACACAATCGATACCAAAAAAGTTTTTGAGTGCTGCAGCGACGGACCGGCAGCTTACTTGAGTGAGCATGGGAGCTTGGGAAGAATCAACCGGTGGCCGAGTGACCACTGAAAAGAGTAAATTTTTTCCACGAGAGGAGAGCCACTGATTTTTTAATTTTCCGCGACCTGCAGTTTGAAAAGCCGCAGTGATGACAAGCCCCTCAGGAGCACCTTCTTCTGCTTTTTGTTTTGCAAAAGAATTGGTGGATACGAGTTCCTCAAAAGACAGAATGGAGAATTTCATGGTTGCTCATTGTTTGGTAGATTCGACAAATTTTTTTAGGGGACAGGCATGTACCAACTGCCTGGCCCCTAAAATTAAATGTTATTTCAAGTATCGCGGCAAATGCGACGAGAGTTGCGTCACGATTTCATAAGGAATAGTACCTGCCCATGAGGCTAAATCTTCGGCTGAAATTTTTTCGCCTTCATCTTCTCCGATTAAAGTCACTTCTTCTCCGGCGGGGATGGCATCAGGTCCGAGATCCACGGCCAAGAAATCCATCGAAACCCGGCCTGCAATGGGATAGCGTTTTCCCCGGATAAGACACCAGGATTTTCCAGAAGCTGACCACGGATAACCATGACTGTAACCTATGGGAAGAATTCCGATCCAATTAAGTTCTTTGGCCATAAACGTCCTGCCGTAACCTGCAGATTCTCCGGGTCGCAACAGTTTGAGGAGATTAATGCGAGATTTCAAACTCAAAACAGGCTTGAGATCAATCAGTGAGCGCGTGTTATCTGAGGGATGGATGCCGTAGAGCATGAGCCCGGGACGGATCATGGTCATGGCATCACTTTTAAGAAGGACTGTGCCTGCGCTATTTTGTGAGTGGCGGTAACGAAAGCGAATTCCTTTTTTCTCTAGTGCGCGAATGACCAAAGCAAGATCGGCCATTTGCCTCGCAGCAAAATCATCTTCGACTTCGGCTGTAGGAAAATGGGTGTAAATCCCTTCCAGTTCAAGATGGGGAAGAGCAGCCATTTTTTCAATGAGCGATACGGCATCTCGGTAAGGAAGTCCCATGCGGCCCATGCCAGTATCGACTTTCACATGAATCTTAGTTTTGTAAGAAAGCGTTTGAGAGAAATCATTGATGTCGCGGGCTTCATCAAAGGTAGAGACCGTTAGCGTAATTTCGGGACTTAAGAGCTGAGGGATTTCTCGGACAAAGAATTTTCCAAAAACGAAAATCGGGACTCCGAGATTTAGGGCTTTCAGAGTCAAGGCTTCTGCAATCGAAGACACTCCAAAATAATCCGCTGAAGCTGCGAGGGTTTTTGCGACTTGGACCAGCCCGTGGCCGTAGGCATTGGCTTTGATCACAGTCATGACCGCGGTCTTGGGGTTCGCGAATCGCTTCAACTCTTGAAAATTATGAAGTAAATTTTCCCGGTTAAGTTCAATCCACACCGGCTGAGTAGCTTGGCCGGTTTGAGTTTCAGCAAGCGGCGGCATCTTGTTTTCTTTCTTCTGCTTCGGAAAGGCGGAAATAGAGCGGAATAAAATCTTGAGGAGACTCGAGTTTGATCATGGATGATTTTTGATTTTCAAAAAGAGAAATCAGCGAAATTGCGCGGGGATACCAAGAGGCTTCAGGAAGCAAGGTCCAGCGATTTTTGATTTTTTCGGACTTCAATAAATCCGAATAACGCTGAAGGGCATTTCCAGTGATGAAAGCGCCTTGGGGAATCATGGTGACAACTTCTTTTGCGTCGCGTGTTTCTGTTGGTGTTTTCCCGGTCCAGTATTTTTGACGCTCAAAAATCCGGAAATATATTTTTGAGCGGTGTGCATCTGTAAGTGTTGCCAGTACCGAACCTTCTGGCAATGCAATAGGCTCGGCCATCATATCCAAACTCGTGGCGCCCCAGCAATCCTTTTTTTGAAGAAATTGAAAGGCCTTTAAGGTGGCAAATCCGACTCTGAGTCCGGTGAAAGATCCCGGGCCTCTTCCAATAAGGAAGGTGTCGATCGTTTCAAGCGTGAGTCCGCTATCCGCCAGCATTTTTTCAATCAAAGGCATCAGGCTTTCCACGTGAGTCATGTAGCCTTCAAGGCTTGATTCTTGGACCGGAGAGGATCCTTTTTTAACCGCCACACTTAGAACCGGACTGGAAGATTCAATGGCTAAGAAATTCATGGGCGTATTTTAACTTGAAGTTCGAAAAAAATCGATTTGATTCGCAGCCAATGCAGATTAGAATCTTCAAAGCTTTGGCAATGACCATCAACGGCCATCTTTGTCGCGCAGTTCATTTGAGGGAGTATGTACCGAAAAGCGGAATATGAAATCTTAAACCTGCTTTCCATTCTTGCGGTCGCAAGTGTGATTGGTTCGCTTGCAGGTGCTTTGATGTTCTTCATTCGCCATCAGGATCCTTTTCGCTGGCTTGCTTTGATTCTTTTTGTCTTATCCATTTTTTTTGAGCTTCAAGTTACCATGTACAAAATGAGTGTCATGGAAAAGAGAATGCTGCATTTAACGGGCGTAAGTGAACAGCATTTCAGGATCAGCAAAAAAAGAGTGAATGTGAACCTCGTCCTCTTTTTTATTTTGGATTGGATCGCCCTGATTGCAGTGATTCTTGTTTTTGTTTGGCATCCGGGTCTTTGAGGATGCGGATTTTCCATTGCTAATGAAAAAGAACCCCCTATAATAGGAGCTGTCATGCAAAAAGATTCCTGGCTTCCTTTTATCTCAGAAAAAATCAGAGCCCAAATCTCCATTGAAAACGGCCGCCGTGTCCAAACATGGGCCTTTGGAATTCTTGCCTTGTTCGCTCTCACAAATTTAGTGGCGGGTCTGATCAATATTCCTGGTAAAGCCTTTCTGATCATGACGCAGGTTCTTTTTGTGGCGGCATTTCATCTGATTCTTAGTTTTGGAATTTATCTTCCCGAGCACCTTCAAAAGGGCGAGAAGTATCTTTCCAGGGCTTTTGGAATCCGTGATTTTACGAGTTTGATTTTCATGTCACTCGTGCTCGCTTTTGTGGTCTACATTGTTTTCAATGCAAGTTATGCGATTATCCACGACGGGGAAGAACTGCGCGCCTCGGCGGTGCTGGCCGTGGCTAACTGGCTTAACGTGATTGCGGCAGGTCTTTATCTTGGCGGGTTTGCGCTCTACTTAGGCGGCTTGCTTTTTCTTCCGCGGTTCCTAACGCGGGTCATTGATCAGCTTGGCAAACAACCTTTAATTTTCATGATCACGCACGGAGTTCTCTTCCTGTTGACCTGGAGCGGATATTCTCAAGTTGTGGAAATCGGAAGCGGGACTTTTTTTGAACAGGTTAAACTTGTCACTCTTTTCTGGGTTTTTTCTACCTCCTTTGTCTTTTGGGTTTCCAGGCTTCTTCAGGAATCTCCTTTGCAAGCGCTTTCCAGTCTGGAAATGGATGCGGCTTCTGGCAAACTGGATCGTTCGGATGATCTTCTTGAGCAATTTCAACAGGCCTTTATTTCGCGGAGATTTAATCACTGGCTCGAAAGGCTTTCTCAGCAGCTTGGAAAAGTGGCGGATGAAATTACGCTTCGGCTTCAGGATTGCATCGCGGTTGTGAATCAATCCAAGCCCACAGAAGCCCAACTTGGTTGGATGGAAGACCGCTATCGCAAGGCTGTGGCTAAGAGTTCTCAGCTCGAACGCCGGCAGCAAAAATTTTTGCTCGCACTTTCCTTTTTAAATCTTCTCGATGTTGAAAGAGAAAAAGTCGAAACATTAAAGGATCAGTTTTCCAAAGAGACGCGCCACGCTAAATTGGAACTTGCTGGTGTGAGAAAAAAGATTGATGAAAAGCTTCAAACGTTGAAAGAAAGCGAACGTTCTGCGGTTGCGGCCACGGTTGCGACAGCGTCAGCTCCAGCCTCTTCTGTTCCAACAGAAAAAGTTCCAGTATCGCGTTAGGAATTTTTTTGGGGTTTTTGTGAAACCACTTCCGGTTCATCCTCTGCTTGTTCATTTTCCAATCGCCTTTTTTTTACTCGAATCATGGCTTGTGATGCTTTGGAATTACAAAAAGAATGTTCAATACCGCGATTTTGCCTGGATAGTGTTCAGGCTGGGTTTGCTCATCCTTTTTCCTACTTTACTTGCGGGTCTTTACGATGCGCGTGGCTTAGCAGCAGCTTGGAAGCACGCCCGTCTTCATTTCATTTTTGCGCTTAGCACGACAGGGTTCTATTGCTTTCGGTTTGTTTACTGGCGCACGCATCCAAGGGATTCTGAGTGGGCGCATTGGATCCAGACCTTGGTGGGTGCAGCACTTGTGATCGCGACTGGATTTTTTGGGGGAAAATTGGTTTATGGCTGATCATGCCTGCTGTCATCCATCAGAAAAAAAACCAAAACCTTTTTACCTGACTTTTTTCTTTTGGTCTTTTCTTGCGAATCTGTTTCCATTGGCAGGCGCTTCCTTCCTTCCTTTTTTGAAACCGCTTGGTACGGCTCTTTTGGATTATTGGAAAATGGTGGCTTTCCCGCTCGTCTTGGGATTTTTAATCGGTGGTGTGATTGATTATTTTATTCCCAAGGAATATATTTCCAAACATCTCGCTGCGGCCAAAAAGCGTACTATTCTTTATGCTACGGGCCTTGGGTTTTTGATGAGCGCGTGCAATCACGGGATTTTGGCGCTTTCCATGGAGCTCCATAAAAAGGGCGCGTCCGGACCGGCGGTGATCAGTTTTCTTCTTGCCAGTCCGTGGGCGAATCTTCCGATCACAATTCTTTTGATCGGATTTTTCAAATGGAAGGGACTCCTGATTATTTTCCTTTCTCTTTTGACTGCCATGTCTACGGGTTGGATTTTTCAATGGCTTGCCAAGAAACAGTGGATTGAAACAAATCCCCACACGGTTTCTGTGGAAGAGGGGTTTTCCATTCGTGAGGATTTAGCACGCCGTTTTCGTGAGTATCGATTCACGGCCTCAGGTTTTCAAAATGATTTGATTGGAATTTTGCGCGGGATGAAATCACTTTCAGGCATGGTACTTGGCTGGGTCATGTTTGGAGTTTTTCTTGCAAGTGCTTCAGGCGCGTATGTGCCCGAACATTTTTTCCACCGTTTTCTCGGGCCCAGCATTTTTGGTTTGATGATGACCGTCCTTGCCGCCGCTGTGCTTGAAGTTTGTTCTGAAGGAACTTCTCCGCTTGCTTTTGAGATCTACAAACAGACCGGCGCTTTTGGAAATGCCTTTGCTTTTTTGATGGGCGGGGTTGTCACCGACTACACTGAAATCGGTTTGGTTTGGAAAAATCTCGGGCGCAAAACCGCATTTTGGATGGTTGCGATCAACTTACCGCAAGTGGTGTTGATTGGCTGGGTTTTAAATCTAGTTTTCTAGATCACGGATTGTTTCAAGGACAGCTCTGCCTGCTTTTTATTCTGCAAAATTGAAAATCTCTGGATTTGGAATCCCGGTTTTTCTATAAATCTTCTTAAAAACTTTTCTGCCAAAGTCAGCCTCGAAAAGATCATTTGTAGCGTAATGCTCTCCGAAAACCGCGTCCCAGAATTTTGCTTCCTCCATACAAAGATACATGAAAACCTTTTTTTGCCAAGATTGAAACGCGCGGTGCATGGTCTGAAACATTTTGATTTTCAGATTCGGCGGATAGGTGAATTTGTTGTGAGGAGCGGGGACTAACTCCATCTGAAGAATTTTGGAAGGTTCTCCGCGTTTTCGAATGGCTTGGATCACGGGTTTGATAAAAGTCACAGAGCCCATGGAAATAAAGAGAACTTCCTCGGGTTTAAAAAGCGTTTGGACGCGCTCGGCGAGTGATACATAATCTTGTTCCCAATTTTCGTAGTAGACCATGGGATGAAAATGAAATGCGACAGCAATGCCGCGGTCCGCAACCTGGCGTGCAGCACCGAGCCGCCTTTCAAGTGAGGCAGTGAAATGCTCCTCGTTTTGAATCACGGGTTCAGGATTCAAACTCCAGCTGAGGACGATGTTGGGAGGGAGGGTGGACGAACCTTCAAAAGGTACCAGGTCAGTTATCTGACCTGGTACCTTTTGCCTCAAGAAATACTCGACATTGTCTGACTTGGTTTTGAACTCAAGCAAAAGATTGGGATGCTTCGCGGCAAATTGTGTCAAAGCCTCGAGATTTCCATTTCGATTTCCCCAAACTAAAGAGTCTGACGATTGGCCTGTCCCAAAATGGCAGTAACGGTTTGGGTCAATTTTCATTTCTTTCAGCTTCTTCGCAAGCTGGCTGTCGAACACGGCTTCATTGCCATAAAATGTCTGGATCGTACAGTAGCTGCAACCAAAGGTGCAGTTCTCGACCGCATCAATGGTTTTTAAATTACAGCAAACCGTTTCCGGAGAAGCCACCGGACAATCACCATGAATTTTTTTATCAGTATCCACGATTTTGATTTTCAAAGAGTCACGCGAAGGTTTTTCAATTTTAGTTCTGTATTTTTTTGGTTGCTTGAGATGAGCCTCATAGCGTGCGCGCAGGGATTTTAATATTTTATTTTTTTTATCAAGCACTGAAAGTTCGGTCGAAATTGTATTTTCGATTTCTTTCCACCAAGTTTCGAGTGTCTCAGTGCGCCACATATCAAGATCTCTGCCCATGACCACGAGATGTCGAAACTCTTGAAAGGTGACAGGGAAACGCTCATAAATTTTTGCGAGAAATGCCTGAAGTGATAAGGGAAGATGCGGGTACAAAGCCACCTCACGCAGTCCAAACCGTACTTTTGCCGGTTGTTTTTCAGGGTAGCTAGATTTATTTGGATGGATCAGGGCACTGGCTTCCTCTTGCCGATTTCGTTTTTTTGCGCCTTCAGAGTAAATTAGGATCTTCGCTTTGAGCATGGATTCCGCTGCGTGCTTCTGTTCGGGTTCGAGGGTGCCGGAGCCCAGAATTTTTTGAAGTGCCCGAATGCGAAATTTGTCCATGGCCTCAAATTTATGCGAGAGCTGATCCGCGTGTCCGCCGTATTTTTTGATCAGCGCTTTTTCAATCAAACCCACAGGATATTTAGCTGCAATCCGCAGCCAGAGTTCGTAATCTTCGCATGCTGGAAACGAAATATCAAATGGCCCGACATCCTGAAACACGCTGCGGTGAATCATGACCGCCGAGGGGCTGATGATGCAAAGAGGTAAGCACTTTTCAAAAATGTGCCCGCCAAATTTTTGATGCTTTTTCATGGCGTTGACGCGTTTCCCGTTGCGGATCCAGATCTCCTGGGTTTGTGCGATTTTGTAATCCGGATTAGACTCAAAAAACGCGAGCTGAGTTTTTAATTTGCCGCTCAGCCACTCGTCATCTGAATCCAGAAAGGCAAGCCACTGGCCCGAAGATTTTTCAATGCCGAGATTTCGCGCTGCGGAAGGCCCTTGGTTTTTCTGCTGAATCACACGAACCGAAGGAAAATCTTTTTGGATGAGCTCCGCGGTACCGTCCGTGGAACCATCATCAATGACCAGCACTTCAAAAGACACGCCCTTTTGTTGAAGTACGGACTGAAGCGCGCGGGGGAGAACTTCTTTGCGATTAAAGGTTGGAATGATGACGCTGACTTGATTCATGACACATCCGGAATTTGGTAAAGAAGAAACTGAGAGTTTTCAGCTGCCTTGGGAAGGCGGAGCTGCCAATCTGCTTCAGTTAAGATCTGGGAGAAATGATATTTTTTACTCAGCTGAGTCCATTCTTCTTGACTTCGATTTTCCCAAAGTTCTTTTTTCGCCGTGTTCGGAGGATTTTCTGTGGGATGCAGAAGATCCAAGCCATAAATATCTTTCAAGATTTGATTGCTCTCGCGGCCCGCTTCAGGGATATACGTGATGCTGTCGAGTGCTCCAATATCCATCAAAACTGCCCGGCGAGTGTAAAGCTGGATCGATGTCAGCGGAGCTGCGAGGAGCAAAATTCTTTTGTCTTGAGCGACTTTTTCAAAAAAAACATCGCCAGTGCGAACGCCCATCCTCTCATTCCAGATTTCCGGAAACTTTACTAGTTGAAGTGTGTGCGGCACGAGAGTCAGGCCTAACAAAATCAGGCCGACTCTGTGAAGCATTGACATCCATTTTGAGGAAGGTGCCTCGTCGAGAAAGATTTTTTTTGACAGCCTGAGCAAAAATAAACTTCCAGCAAAAATCCAAAGGGTGATCAAAGTCAGAATCCCCGCGATGTGAAAAAGTCGAAGCAGGAGAATGACGCCTAAAAGAGAAATCCAGAATATTTTTCCGTACCAGTTTTCAGCGTATCGACTGGCTAATCCAAGCAATATCGAACCGCTAAGTAAAATATTAAGGCAAAGGATTCTGGGCAGCATCATTCGTTCAAAAAGAATGGGGAAATTCTCAGGTGGAATCCAGGAAAGAACGGCAAATAAAATTCCCAAAAGTGCAGAAACGCAAACGGATTTAAGCAGAAAGACACTATTTCCCAGAAGATCTCGCCGGAAGAAAAAAAGCCACAATCCAGCAATTGTCAGCAGTGAAATATTGATTGCAATATCCTCTGAGAATAATGAAACAGGTTTACGGTGCCCGTCCCAAAAACGAATAAATGCAGAATAAATCTGAGGGTCAATGGCTGGAGGATTCGGGATCACTGATTTCACGAATGCGTCATGAATCAGAAAACACAATACGGAAAGAATGGCTCCACAGAAAAACCATTTGGGCCAAATGTTTTCAGATTTCTTTTCCTCCGAAAAATGCCAACAAGATGCAATGCCGATGACGAGCCAAACTAAAAATCCAAGCGAGACGTGGATCGCAGGTGCAAGTCCGAGAAGTAGTCCACCGATTTTTTCCTGTTTCAGAGCCAAGAGTGACACACAAAGCGCCATCCAGGAAAGTCCAATGACGCCATAAGTTGCTGGGATGCCCATGAGTGAAACAGGGTACACCGTGCCATGACTGTAAAGTCCGGCAAAGCTCAAAAAAAACGCAGACAGGATCGCAATATTTTTTCGATGAGAAAAAGCAAAAACAGAAAGGGCCAAGGCTTGAAAAGAAATCATTCCCATTACGCCGCTCAAAAAAATGGAGAGGATTTTTTCACTGGCTCCCCATTTTAAGAAAAGCGCAGGGATTTGATGAAGTAAGGTCCATGCCTTGATCTGATACAAATAAAAGGGATTTGATTTTGGATAATCGACAAGACCGGCCCAAATTTGCGCGCCTTCCACAGCATTTTGCCAGCAGGCCTTTGCCAAACAGCCAAAAAGAAATCCACCAAGACCACTCCAAAATGCAACCCAGGAAGCAGGGGGCATTAGGCTCTCCTGCGCAGGTTGAGAGTGAGTATGAGGGAGAATGGGATTTGTAACTTGCATAATTTATTAAATAATCATATTATATATTCATAATAATAAACTTATCTTGGATCTAATCATGAAATCAACAAAACCAATACCACAAACAGTCATTGAAACCAAGATTTTCTTACTTCGTGGTAAAAAAGTCATGCTGGATTTTCAAATCGCTCAGCTTTATGAAATTGAAACGCGCGCGTTGAATCAAGCGGTGCGAAGGAATCGTGAAAGATTCCCATCGGATTTTATGTTCGCACTAACGCGATTAGAGATCCGAAACATATCACAAATTGTGACATGTTCAGGACAGAAGCATTCGAAAAATATTTTTGCGTTTACCGAACAAGGTGTTGCCATGTTTTCAAGCGTGCTTCATAGTCGGCGTGCAATTCAAGTCAAAATCGCGATCATGAGAACTTTTGTGAGAATCAAAACAGCTATCGCAAGCAACAAACGTTTTGCTCAACAACTAAAAAAACTTGAACAAAGAATTAGCGAGCATGATATTTCCATCCGCTCTTTTTTTTCAGCCATTCGAGAATTACTTCGAGAAAAAAAGGAACGTGCAAAACCACGGCGCCTTATTGGGTTTCACGGGGGAGTTGAAAGATGAGTCCCATCAAAACCTGGCCGGAAAATGAAAGGCCGCGAGAAAAAATTTTATCCAAAGGAGGCGACGCGCTTTCGGACGCCGAACTTTTAGCGCTCATGATGGGCTCTGGCCCTCCGGGGCAGGATGTGGTGACCTGGGCTCGCGATGTTTTAACCGAATCTCGGGGACTTCGAGGACTTTTATCTCTTCAGAGTCGCGAGCTTCAAAAAATTCGCGGTCTTGGAAAAGCTCGAGCCGCTCTCTTGCTTGCGATTCCTGAGATCATCAAGAGACAGCTGCGTGAAGATATGATTGGCAAACACGCCATCAAAGATCCTGAATCTGTGATGCAATATTTAATCGCAACGCTTCGGGATCAAAAAAAAGAATGTTTCAAGGTTTTATTTTTGGATCGAGGTAACCGGATTTTGGATGAAGCAGATCTTTTTCACGGAACCGTGGATCAGACAGCGGTTCATGTTCGCGAAATTATCAAAGCCGCGCTTGAGCGTCACGCAACAGGGATTGTGCTGGTTCACAATCATCCCTCAGGGCGTATTGAGCCAAGCCTTGAAGATCGAAGCATGACGTCCAAGATTCACGGGGCTTGCGCTGGGATTGGGATCTCGGTTTTAGACCATATTATTATTGGAGATAACCGGTATTTTAGTTTTCGTGAGCAGCATCTTATATAGGAAGGTTAGTTATTTTAGGAATGGGTTTTTCCAGATACAGATTAAAGACTTTTTTAAAGAGATTAATTGCCAAGAGGTGCATTTCAAGATACAATTTTCACTTCTTTGTCAGGCCAGTTGATCATTTCCAATCCACTTTGAAGCATTAGAGGAGTCGACCCATGGGTACAACATGCGCAACCGGATCATCTGTTGATAAAATTGCTGAACTGCTTGGAAGCAAAGCCAATGATTTGCTTTCTCATAAAGCAAAAGTTTCCAAAGACAAACTTCATCTTCCTGGATCAGACTGGGTTGATCGTATTTTCTGTCCCACGGACCGAAATATTCAAGTCTTGAGAAACCTTCAGCTCATGTTCAACACTGGCCGCTTAAAAGGAACTGGATATCTTTCCATTCTTCCCGTGGATCAAGGCATTGAGCATTCTGCCGGAGCATCCTTTGCAAAAAATCCTGATTATTTTGATGCAGAAAATATTGTGAAGCTTGCGATCGAAGGCGGATGCAATGCCGTGGCTTCTACGCTCGGTGTTCTCGGAGCGGTGTCTCGCAAATATGCTCACAAAATTCCATTCATTCTTAAGATCAATCACAACGAACTTTTGACCGCGCCTAATCGTTTTGACCAAGTGCTTTTTGCTTCTGTGAAACAGGCTTGGGACATGGGTTGCGCCGCGATCGGGGCCACGATTTATTTCGGATCTCCTGAAAGCACACGCCAGATCGTGGAAGTTTCGCATGCCTTTCAACAAGCGCATGAGCTTGGAATGGCTACGATTCTTTGGTGCTATACGCGAAGCAATTCGTTCAAACAAAATGGAGTGGATTACCATACGGCAGCTGACCTCACTGGCCAAGCCAATCACTTGGGCTGCACCATTGAAGCGGATATCATCAAACAAAAACTTCCGACCAATAATCGCGGTTATGATGCCGTCGGCGGAGAAAAGAAAAATTACGGAAAGTCGGACGAGCGGATGTATACGGATCTTGCGACAGATCATCCCATCGATCTTTGCCGTTATCAGATTCTGAACAATTACATGGGACGTCAGGGTCTCATTAATTCTGGCGGTGCTTCCGGTAAAAAAGATTACGAAGAAGCCGTGGAAACAGCGGTTATCAACAAGCGTGCGGGCGGCATGGGTCTGATCAGCGGCCGCAAAGCTTTCCAAAGACCGCTTGCCGAGGGCGTGAAGCTCCTCAATCTCATTCAGGACGTGTACCTTTGCAAGGACGTGACGATCGCTTAAGAGCGAACAAAGCAGCTTTTCGTTCTCAACAACTTGGTCATTCATCTCGCCTGGTTGATCTTCATTTTCAACCGGCGGGATGGTGCCCAGGGGCTCACGCTCAAACCATTTACGCCCATCTCTATCGCCCCGCTCCCCGCATTTCCTATCAGCGCCGCCGTTTAGAAACTCCGGATGGCGATTTTCTTGATCTGGATTTTCTTCCTGGGGAAAGAAACTCACCTTTAGTTTTGATCCTTGCGGGTCTTGAAGGGAATGCTTGGTCAAAATATGTTCGCAGCCTTGTGGGAGAAATTCAAAAAATCGGTTGGCGTGCATGCTCCATGAATTACCGCGGCTCAAGTGGCGAAATGAATCGCAAGCCGGAGACTTATCATTCTGGAAAAACCGAGGATGTGGAGCATGTCGTAAACGCTCTGATGGAAGTGGAATATCCCCGAAAAATTTTTGTGGTGGGATATTCGATCGGTGGAAACATGATGCTTAAGTGGCTGGGGGAACAGGGTTCCAAATTGCGTGATAAGGTGGAGCGCGCGATTGCTGTTTCCGTGCCTTATGATCTTGCCCAGTCCGTGGAGCTCATGGACCGTGGTTTTAATCGGGAGGTTTACACGCGCAAACTTTTGACCCAGCTCAAATGGAAAGCATTTTGGAAACTTAAACAATATCCCAAACTTTTCAATCCTTGGAAACTTTGGTTTGCAAGCAAGTTCAGCGAGTTTGATGATCAGATTACGGCCAAACTCAATGGATTCAAGGATGCGAGTGATTACTGGGTCCGTTCAAGCTGCACGCAATTTCTTTCAGATATCCGAGTCGAGACAGGACTGATTCACTCTGAAGATGATCCCTTTTTCCCTGGCAGGTTATTTCCTCATGATACCGTGCGCCGTTCGGAATATTTGGAAACCATTTGGACGCTTCATGGCGGACATTTAGGCTTTGTCACAGGTTCTAAAGCGGGTGCCATGGAGCCGTGGCTGGAGCACACGATCATTCAATATCTCAGCGCAAAAAAATAAATCTAAAATATGACCATGGCCTCAACTCAAAAAAAATTCCGTCTTTCGCCGTCAACTCTGAGCCTTTTTCTTGATTGCAATCGTTGTTTCTGGCTTGAGAAAATTAAAAATATCCGCCGTCCGCGCGGAATTTTCCCTTCGCTCCCTAGCGGCATGGATCGGGTGATCAAAAATTATTTTGATGCTTACCGTCCTCAGAAAAAACTTCCGATCGAACTCCGTGGTGTAGATTTTCAGGGCGTGGAACTTTTTGAGGATCAGAAGCAGCTCGATCTTTGGCGTGAGTGGAAAACCGGTTTAATTTACCGAAATCCTGAGGGGCACGAACTTTTCGGCGCTCTGGATGATCTTCTTGTTAAAGACGGAAAATACATTCCTTTTGATTACAAGACCAAGGGCTCCAAGGCCACGGAAGAAGGCGCGGTGAAATATTATCAGAACCAGCTTGATTCTTACGCCCTCATGCTGAATGCGAATGATCTAGCGACTTGGGATTTTGGATTCCTGCTTTTCTTTTCTCCAAAGTCTGTGGCTGAGCGCGGGCAAGTTGAGTTTGAAGTTCAGCCCATCAAGATCAAATTAGACCCGAGTCGCTCTCAGAAAATCTTTGAAAGCGCAGTCCAACTTCTTCAAGGCCCTCTTCCTTCTTCACTTCCCAGCTGCGAATACTGTGCCTGGCTCCGCAATTTCAAAACTCCCTTCAAAAATTAGGGATACGGGGTAAGAGGTAAGGGATAAATCGTTGTAGGATTGTGGAATGACGAAAGTTAATTTTGGATTTATTTTATTTCATGATCATGGTTTAACCCCTATTCCTGATCCCATACTCCGAGACTTAAACTCACGATGAATTACCAAATTATGCGTTCGAAAAGAAGATCGATTGGGCTGCAGATCACAAAGCAAGCCGAGCTTGTGGTGCGAGCGCCGTTTTTTGTTTCCGAGCGGATGATTGAGCAGGTGATCCGCGAAAAATCAAAATGGATTGAACGGACTCAGGCGCGCATCCGAGCATCTGCTGCATTTGCTTCTCCTAAAAAATTTGAAGAAGGGGAGCGATTTTCTTTTTTAGGAGAAACGTATTCCTTAAAATTTGTGGACGGAGCGAAAGAGCGGCTGGAGCTGAATGAAACTTTTGATCTTGCGCGCGAATTTATCAAATGGGCTCCGGATATTTTTGAGACTTGGTACCGGAAGCGGGCCATCCATTATCTCGAACCACTGGTACAAGAACATGCGGCCAGACTTGATGTCCGCTACAAAAAAATAAAAATCAATGGGTCACAAGGCCGCTGGGGATCGTGCAGCGCGGATGGAAATTTAAATTTCACCTGGCGTTTGATGATGGCCCCACGCGACGTGATCCGTTATGTAGCCGCTCATGAAGTGGCGCATTTGAAAGAGCAAAATCATTCTGCCCGGTTTTGGAAAGTCGTAGCTTTTCTTGATCCGGATTACCGAAAGCAAGAAATCTGGCTCAAAAAACATGGCAACCAACTCTCCCTTGATTAAATCAGGGACAGGTCTCGCCATCTCCTTTCTTCACAATAAGATATAAAAGATCTGTCCCTTTCTTGATTTTGCGCGAACTATTTGAGGGACAGGTCTTTCATAAAACTATCACTGAAAATGGGTTAGCGAGAACCGTCCCTGAGGTTATTTGGATGTGTTAGGCTTTAATTAGCGTTTTGAGCATAGCCAAAGCAGGGGAGGATGCAACCCATGAAACACTCAAAAATATCCATTTGCGCTTGGATACTTCTATTCCTATTTTTACCCAACGTTTCTCTCTTTGCGATTTCCGCAAAAGATTCGGATGCCCAAAAGTCTTTAAAAGGACGCTACTCCAAGCCTTCGAAATTTGAGTGGCCCAAATTTAAATGGCCCAGCTTTGATTTAAAAGAATTCGATGAAATGAGTGAAGAGCAGGACAAGGCCTGGGGACGCGCTTCAGAAAAATCAGAGGAAGCATCGAGCGAAGACACTATGACAGATTCGTTGGCCAAACTTGTCGAAAATCCCAAAATAGCGAAATTACTTGATAAGGCCAAAGAAAATAGTTCTAGCGCTGCTGATCCTAGCCAGGATCAAGCTGCTATGATGGAAAAGTATCAAGCCTTGATCCGCCAAGCTCAGCAGCTAAGCCAAGAAGCAGCAAGAAAACAGGCACTGACCGAACAGCACATGGAAGAGATAGAACGCGGTTGATGTCTGAGACGCCAAAGCTCCTCGTTCATATTCAAAAATCAAATCTGATTTTTTAAAATCCTTCAGATAAAATCTTCCATCTATGAACCGAGGTCTTTATCTCCACATTCCTTTTTGCGTGAAGAAATGTCACTACTGCGATTTTGTGATCACGACCAAGCGCGGTAAGGAATTTCGAAAGAAGTTTTTTGAAGCCCTTGATTGGGAAATACGCGATGTCGCCGCGTGTTATGGAAAACTCAAGTTTGATACGATCTACTGGGGAGGAGGAACTCCCTCGCATTTATCTCGCGAAGAAGCAGAGCAGTTGATGGAAAGTCTTTCCATTTATTTCGATCTCTCAAAATTCTCAGAGTTTGCGCTCGAGGTTAATCCGGGAGATGTAGATCTCGAGAAACTCGAATCCTATCAGGGTATTGGCGTAAATCGATTGAGTCTTGGTGCTCAGGCTTTTCAGGATTCGATTTTAAAAGACCTTGGAAGAATTCACAGTGTTCATGAAATCGTGGATTCGATTCGAGGGTTTCAAAAAGCAGGCTTTCAAAATATTAATTTGGATCTCATGCTGAGGCTTCCAAATCAATCGCTCAGAGATTGGCAGGACTCACTGAAACGTTCGGTGGATCTCGGTATTACTCATATTTCACTTTATGATCTGGACCTTCATTCTAAAACCGTTTTTGGGATGCGTGAAAAACGAGGACAGTTGCCGCTTCCGCCAGAAGAAACGCACGCTCAAATGTTTGAGTTCGCTTCACGTTTTCTTTCTGAATCCGGATTCCGTCATTACGAACTCACTAATTTTGCGAAACCAGGTTTTGAATCCCAACATAATTTGATTTATTGGCACAATGAAGAATATCTCGGACTTGGACCAGGGGCTTTTTCTTATCTTAATGGATCTAGGTATCAGTTTGCTGAAAGTGTGAATCAATACCTTGATAAATGCGAACATGGGAAAAGTAAGCCGGAGTTTGAAGAAATATTATCACCTGAAAAAATGGAATGTGAAAATCTGCTCACAGGACTGCGCTTAGAGGAAGGGATTTCGCGATCGAGAATTTCAAAAATATGGCCGCGCATTGAAAAGAAGGTTTCCCTTCTTCATCAACAAAAACTTCTCGATGTAAAAGGGGATACTCTTCACCTAACCTTGAAAGGCCGCATGCTTTTTGAAACCATCCTTCAGGAACTCACCTCCGACCTTCTTTGATCTTTTCAAGAAAGTAACGAAAGATTTATGAAGGGAAGAATGGTTGGGGAAAAGGATTCTCTTTCGGAAACGTTCGCTTCGCTAGGATAGACACCGGATTGTGCTTCGCTCCCTCCCGTCACCTTCGATTTTGCATTCCATCCAAAATCTCGGTTCCGAGGTTCCTTCAGAGTAATCCTATTCCCCATTTTTAAATAAGCGTGATTTTCAGAATGTTCGTAGGAATCTCTGGAGCCGTTCCGGCGATGGGAATGGACGGAACGAGCGAAAGCGAAGCGAAGGGCACTCAAACCGGAGTTTATCCGTGTGCCCTGAGTGGTTCCGAAGAACATTCTGAAAATCAACAGAAAAGGATTGAATTTTTATTTCTAAAAACTTGAATTCTCAGTGATGAAGGTCACTGGCAATGCGAATGGAATTCGAGTATGATTCCTTCCCATGATTGAAAGTCACTTCCTCATTCCTTTTCTTTCCATTGCAGCCGCAGAGTTTGGCGATAAAACGCAGCTAGGAGTCATGCTGCTTGCCTCAAAAACAAAAAAACGCTGGAGCCTTTTCTGGGGCGTGATGCTCGGGTTTTTGGTGGTGGATGGACTTGCCATTCTTTTAGGCGCGACAGTGACGCGTCTTGTTCCCATGCAGGTCATTAAGTGGATTTCAGGAGCTCTTTTTTTAATTTTCGGGATCTTGATTCTTCGGGATCAATCAAAATGTGAAGAAGAAGGAGAGGCTCGAGCTTCGTCTGGAAATCCTTTTTGGCTGGGTTTTGCTATGATCGGAACCGCGGAATGGGGGGATAAAACGCAAATTGCGTGCGGAATTTTTGCTGCGCGTTTTCATCCGCTGGCTGTTTTAGCCGGAGCCATGTCGGCCTTATCCCTGTTATCTTTGCTCGCATTGGTGGCTGGAGGCTGGGTTTCCAAGAAAATTCCTGAAAAGATCGTTCACCGTGTAGCAGGAATTTTGTTTCTTTTGATCGGTTTGAGTTGCTTTCTTCCTTTTTAATGATTCACATTTGTTATTTTTTCTCGCTACTCTTTGAGAATCCAGATAGAATATTCAAGAGCAACATCAAAACCCAGTGAGTTGTTACCCTCATGAAAATTGGCGAAACATCTTTCCGCACGATCTGGATTAAAAAAGACGATCCGTCTGTCATTCAAATTATTGATCAGCGTTTTCTTCCGCACAAATTAGTGATTGAAGATATTCGTAGAGTGGACGCAATGGCC
>CAZOOM010000036.1:0-23915 GCA_964581425.1 uncultured bacterium
AAAAACACGCGATCTGACAGGCCCCTGAATTCTTCCTCTTTCAAGATTCATTCCGGGCCGCGCAACCACCAACACAGGCTCAGGAGCGAGCGTTCGAATAGCAAACTCCCCTGCAGATCCTAACTCAAGGTGAAAGCCCGCAGCATTCGATGAAGCCAGATCATTTTCAACCAATCCCATACGGGAAGTGAGCAAAGCTTTAATGATGGTCATACTCGCCAAAGAACGATTTGAAAAAGCAGGAACACGAGGATAAAACTCTGCAGACACTTTAGCTTCTTTTTTTTGCAGACTTGCAACCATGGCTTCAGAAAGAAGCGGATGCGATGAGACTGCTTTAACCATAAGCTGGAGCGCTGCTTCTTCAGAAAGATGTTCTTCTTTAAAAAGGATCGGAATGGATTTTTCAAACATCTCGCGGAAAAGAAGTGCGGCACGCGGATCCCGGAAAGGACGACTTATTTGAAAATAAGATGTCAGATCTTCATTTTTTCCTGACATCGCTGTTTCGTAGTAGCGCTCGTCATTCCCAGCCTCAGTGATTTTTGGTTGAATGACCGCAAAAGGGATTTTTCTCTGTTCCAAGCTGCTCGTCATTCCTTCGCTATGAAAACCACCGGAAATAAGCACTAAAACAGACTGGCGGGAACCTTGGAAGGCGCGTTCTAAAAGAATTTTGTCACGCATGAGTGCCAGATCATAAAAAATCAAGGCCTGACTGAAGCTGCGGTTCCAAAACGCCTCATCACGAGAAAGTAAACGGGAGAATGAGGCCATCGTCTTTTGATGTTTCAGTACTTCAAGAAGTTCTTGGTGAGAAATTTCAAGATGCATCAATTTCTGTGAAAGAAGAAATGCCTGATGCTCTGCTACAAGTCGTTTTTCTTCTTGGGTTTTCGCCCATTGATCAATTAAAGCTGATTCTAAAATTGTCATTTCTTCTAAAAGAGGCCCAGACTGAATTTCTGCTGAGAAAATGCGCGTCTTAAAGGCATTCATAAAAGTGCTGAAATCATTCCAGTTCCAACGATGTTTATTTCCAAAAGCAGCCAAACGGTCCAAAAGTTTCCGAGCATAAATCGCTTCTTCCTGGTTCCAATTTGAGGAAATTCCTTTTTCGGCAAAATGACTCTGGCGAATAAAAAGATCCAGCGCATCGGCTAAGGAACGATCCGTGTCAGACCTTGAGTCGCTTCTCAAACGGCTCATGAGTTTCTGTGAAGCCTCAAGCAAGTCCTTCCCTGCATTCACTTTGTCCAATTCCAAAAGGCGAACCATGCGAATCAAATGAGGAAAGCGTATTTGCTCAATGGGATTTTTTAAATCAACGGCGCAGTTTTTTTGTACCTGATCCACCAAGTACGGAAGATAGGCTAAGAGATTTGGATCCATTTGCCTACTGCCAGCCTGAAATAGGCCGTCACGCCTGCGCGATTTCTCTTTCAAAAAAGTCTGAAGATCCGGAGAAAAAATTTTCGACTCTTCACTCATCAGATGATTTTGAATGCGGACCAACGCGCGGTCAAGACGGGATCGATTCTCCAAAAACTGCAAAAATATTTTGTATTGCTCGCGATAGATCTTGGGATCTTCGACGCCATACACACGCGCATTTTTTTCCGAACGAAGAGCTTTACTCTTTTGACTTTTTTGATATTCTTCCCATGAAAAAATCTCTGCGCCTGAAAGTTCCCCTTTGGCCACCAAGTCTTCCATAATGGCGCGATTTGCACGTGGAAAATTTGGAAAGAGATCCAAATAATCCGGTTTGAGAAAACCTTGCGCTCCCTCCACAGCCACTGAGATTCCTGGGAATTTTTGTGCAAGATATTTTAAAATTTCAGCGATATTTTTTTGGGCAGAAGGTTGAGAGTGAGCATCTTGAATATGAATCACGAACGGATGATCAGAAATCTGTGTTTGATTGCGAGCGGAAAAAGTTTCTAGATTTCCAAACTCACGATCAAGACCATTTAATGATTTGAGAATTTCAGAAACCGACGGTTCTTTTGCAGAAAGCGTCTGAGCATGAAGCGAGACAGGTTGCATGGATGAAAATAGGAAGATCCAGGCAACTAACAAAGAAGTGCCCTTTGAGGATGCCGACGCGTGTAGTTTGAAACTCATGAGGTATTCTTTTTTAAACCTTTTTAAAGCTAAAATAGATCCGCGTAAGATTACCTCATAATAGATAGGATGTCAAAGGGTCTAATACAATACAAGACATGCTAAAATCGACGCAATTTGACACACTTTTAAGCGATAAATCAAAACGCTACAACCCGATAAAAATCAATAGGTTATAGCGTTTTAATAATTAGCAAGTTGTACAACTTGCTTGATTTTACGAAGTCACAGCACCTTGAGCTGCTGAACTTACAAGCTTTGCGTACTTTGCCATGACGCCGCTTTGGTATTTGGATTTTTTGGGTTTCCAATTTTTGAGGCGTTTGGCAATTTCAGATTTGGAAAGTTTCACATCCAATTTTCTTTTAGTGACGTCAAAAACAATGATGTCCCCATTTTTGAGCGCAGCAATCGGACCTTTCGCAGCTGCTTCCGGAGCCACGTGACCCACCATAAAACCGCGCGTGGCACCAGAAAAACGTCCGTCTGTCAAAAGTGCCACATGCTCGCCCAGGCCTTCGCCCACAAGCGCAGCCGTGACTCCAAGCATTTCACGCATGCCAGGCCCGCCTTTGGGTCCCTCGTAACGAATCACTACGGCATCGCCTGCTTTTATTTTTCGATTTTTGACTGCTTCGAACGCGGCTTCTTCTGAATCGAAAACTTTTGCAGGTCCTTCAAAATTCAAACGTTTGTGACCCGCGACTTTAATCACACAGCCTTCAGGCGCAAGATTTCCTTTCAAGATCACAAGCCCGCCCGTGGGTTTGATGGGATCAGAAAGCGGGCGCAAAACTTTTTGTCCATTCGATTCATGAGCGTGAAGCGCTTCCTCACCCACGGTTTTTCCACTCACGGTTAAACAGTCTTTGTGAAGGAGTTTGAGATCTAATAATCTTTTTGCAACCAGACGAAATCCTCCAGCGCGGTAAAGATCGCTAGCCACGTAATTTCCTCCGGGCTTGAGATCGCCCAAAAGCGGAGTTCGGTGACTGATCCGGTCAAAATCATCAATGGATAATTTGATTCCTGATTCGTGCGCGACTGCGAGAAGATGGAGCACTGCGTTTGTGGATCCACCTGTCATAGCTACAGCAGCAATCGCATTTTCAATGGATTTCTTTGTGATGATTTGATTCGGCGTCACGTTTTTTCGCAAGAGTTCAATCACCAGTTTCCCTGCTTCAATACAAGCCTCATCTTTTTTAGGATCCATAGCGGGAATGTCATTAAAACCAATGGGAGAAATCCCCATCACGGCAAACGCAGTAGACATTGTGTTTGCTGTAAATTGACCGCCGCAAGCACCAGAATTGGGACAGGCCTTGTTTTCAAGGGCACAAAGCTGCCCTTCTGTCATGCCGCCCGCGGCATGCTTTCCAACCGCTTCAAAGACATCCTGAATCGTCACATCCCGTCCTTCATATTTTCCTGGATCAATCGAACCGCCGTAAACCATCAGCGATGGAACATTCATACGAATCAGCGCCATCACGGTTCCAGGAATGGTTTTGTCGCAGCCTGAAACAGCAATAATCCCGTCAAAATAGTGTCCACGCGCAACAAGCTCAATAGAATCAGCAATCACTTCGCGGCTTATCAAAGAAGTTTTCATCCCTTCCGTGCCCATGGTAATGCCATCAGAAATTGCGATGGTGTTAAATTCAATGGGCGTTCCGCCGGCAAGCCGTACACCTTCTTTGATTTTCTCAGCCAGGCGCCTCAGATGATTATTGCAAGGCATGGTCTCAATCCAAGTGTTAGCAATTCCAATCATGGGTTTGGCAAGATCTTCATCCGTAAGGCCCATGGCTTTGAGCATAGCACGGGCTGGAGCACGTGACGGCCCTTCGGTAATCACAGAACTTCTTTGATTGAGCTTCATCGAAATACCTCCGTAAACAGCCAATGCGGCGACCCTTCATTGGACTTGTATGATTGCGATCAAAAGACGTCCAGAATACTGCAAATCCACAAAATTGGATGGGAGCAGTGCCAGGTAAGTCTTGGCGATTAAGTGAATTCGAATTATACTAGTTTCATTCTTGCTTCTTCAAGCATTCGCTTTAATTAATTTTACGGCGTCGAAAGGCTCGTATTTCATGAAATCAAGCGTACTAAGCATGACACCCCAAAAAATGAAATCCCCTGAAATTGCCTTTGGAAGTGTTGTTTTTGATATTGATAATGTTCTGATTGATACCCGGACCTCCTATCTTGATGTGATCCGATGGACGGTGGACATCTTCTTAACTGAAGGGAAAGTCCCCTTTTTCCAGCCCTCCAGGCAATCTTCAAAAAATCATATTCTTTCCCACCAAGATGTCGCTCAATTCAAACTCTTGGGCGGGTTTAATGATGATTGGGACTGCTGCTACGGACTCCTCCATTATTTGTTGCAACTCCCGGTTAAAGGACACACGGTCCCTCATTTAAAAAAAGCCATGGATTTCAAAGGTCTTGGAAAAATTTTAAAACAAAGACCGCTTGGTGTTTCTGGAATCGTGAAAAAATTAGGCCGCCATCCGTATGTGACCATTGAAAAGATCTCCAGGATTTTTCAGGAAATTTATCTTGGCAGCAACCTTTTTGAAAAAGTTGAAGGCAGATCTCCGATTTATTGGAGCAAAAAAGGACTCATCCAAAAAGAAAAGTTGATCTTCAGAAAATCGACCTTAAAACGCCTCAAAGACCTTGGTCTCAAACTGGGTATTACCACGGGCCGATCCAGATTTGAAGCGCTCTACGCCCTGCGCCGTTTTGGAATTTCAGATTTCTTTGATGCCATCACCACCATGGATGATGTGCGTAAAGCAGAAGTCGAAGCTAAACAGTCACTCAGAAAACCTCATCCTTTTTCTTTGATTGAGACAGTCAAAAAATTAAATTCTAAAAAACCCTCGCTTTATATCGGAGATTTACCGGATGACGTTCTCACTGCAAAACGATTGCTGAAATGACGCGGCTTAAATCTGATTTTATTATTCAGAAACCTTCCGACCTGCCTCAGCTTATCTTGAAAGCGCGAGAAGATTAGTTTTACTTCTAAGATCTAAAACCTAAAAGTGGAATGACTTTTTGTTGAGGTAGATCCCGCCGCCAAGCAGAATCAAATTAGGAAGCCAAAACGCCAATAGCGGAGGCAGAATGCCCTCATAAGCCAGCGTCTTAGCGCAGGAAAAGAGTACGTAGTAAAAGCTGGCTCCTGCCATGGCGATCCCAAAACTCGTGACCAACTCCCCACGGTTCACGGCCATGGCAATGGGAATTCCAATAAATACAAATAGAAAGCACCCGAATGAAAAAGCAATGCGCTGGTGAAAAGCGCTTTTGGTTTCTCGTAAATCCGATTTCGAGAGATTGCCCGGCGCCATTTTGACAAGCATCTCAGCAATGCTGAGTTCGCGGGTTTTCTTTCGGAGCATGCGAATATCCTGCTGACCCATGGTCGGAAATTCATACGTTTGGAACTGAATCGCCTGAACACTTTTTCCATCAGCATCAGAAATACTGCCGTCAAAAAGACGAATTTGAATTTCTCCACGTCCGGGAACAGAAGTGATTTCTCCACGTTCCGCAATGATGGTTCTAACCGGTTGATTCGCCGCCTCAGTTTCATAAGCCACAATGTCTTCTAACTGGTGTCGATTCTTCACCCGCTTCGCGTAAAAAATTATGGAGTCTGAAATCTGAACAAACCTGCCGGGTTCAATCAAAGCCATGGGGTTTTTAAGTGCAATTCTTTTTGATTCTTTGCGTAGCAAAAATCCTGTATTGGAAGAGACTTGATCATTGAAAACCAGCATGAAACACGTGAGCGCGAGTCCCACTAGAAATGTAGGTTTCATCATGGATAGAGGATTAATGCCAGAAGCCCGGATGGCTCGAATTTCATTATGTTGGGAAAGGCCTCCAATCACGAGCAATACCGCGGTCAAAAGACTAATGGGCACCGTGAAGCTGATCATTTCAGGAAGCGCTAGAAACAGAATATAAAAAGTATCAGTTAAAGGAACTCCCTGCCCAATGATAAAGTGAGAAGCGCGAACCAAGTACCCGCCCATAAAAATAAAATTGAGAGTCACAAGACTCAGGAGAAATGGAAACCAAAGCTCCTGTAGAACGTAACGCTGTAAAATTTTCATGAGGGGTATTGTCTTATGATCCGGGTCTTAGAGTCAAAAGCTTTTTCTTGAGTAAAAGGGTGACTTTTTCCGCAGAAATTTGGTTTCCCGAATGAGAATAGCAGCCGCTAGATCAATTTCCTTGGCAGTTGTAAATCGTCCCAGCCCAATCCTCAGCGAGCTGTGGATCTGATCCGGAGAGAGTTTCAGTGCTTGAAGCACATAAGAAAGCTCCGAGTTTGAAGAAGCACACGCAGATCCTGTAGACAAGGCCAGCTTCTCTTGCGTCCTTTTTAAAAGCTCGCCACTGATCACACCCGGAAAGCTTACATTGAGATTGTTCCACAGTCGATCGCTCAAATCCCCGTTCAGGGAAATATCACCCAGCTCACGACAAAGTTTTTGATACAACTGGTCGCGCAATTTTCGAACTCGATCGGCGTCTTTTTTCATTTCTTTTTTCGCAATCGCACAGGCTTCCCCAAAAGCAATAATTGCTGGAGCATTCAAGGTACCTGCACGAAACCCTCGTTCCTGCCCGCCTCCCCAGATTTGAGGTGAAATCCGCACTCTGGGATTTTCTTTACGCACAAACAAAGCGCCGATCCCCTTGGGGCCGTATATTTTGTGCGCTGAGAATGAAAGAAGATCAATGCCAAATTTTTTAACATCCACGGGAATTTTTCCAGCCGTTTGAGCGGCGTCCACATGGAAAAAGATCCCCTGATTCTTTGCTATTTTCCCGATGGCTTCGATGGGTTGAAGTGTTCCGATTTCATTATTACCGTGCATGATGGAAATCAAAATAGTTTCTGGCGTGATCGATTTTCGAAAAACCTCTAAATCAATTTTCCCAGACGCCAGCACAGGAAGATAAGTGACACGTGCCCCTTGTTTTTCAAGCAAACGGCAGGTCTCAAGCACACTGGCATGTTCTGTGACCTGGGTGATGATGTGCTTCCCTTTTTCATGATACAGATCAAAAACGCCTCGAAGAGCCAGGTTGTTGGATTCTGTAGCTCCGCTGGTAAAAATGATCTCTTCTGATTGTGCTGCGATTAAAGAAGCCACTTGATGTCTTGCACTTTCAACAAGATCCAAAGCCTTTTTCCCAATTCGATGATCTGCACTGGCTGGATTCCCAAAAGTCATTTTCAAATGAAGGGTAAAGACTTTTAGCACTCTCGGATCTAAAGGCGTGGTGGCATGATGATCAAGGTAAATCATCTTTTGGGGGAGATTTTTCATACCGGCATGATAATGGAGAAACTGAAGCGGCACAAGCCTTTCAACCAGGCCTTGAGATCTAAACTAAAACAGACTCGAGGGAAATTTACTCGCAGCAGATCCGGGTTTTTTGTGGATTAATTCATCCGCCTCTTGTCTCCAGGAAACTGGAACCTCATAAGTTTTGTAGTCCCAAGTCGAGGTAAAATAAATCTTATTTTCCCGCCGGCCATATTCAAAAATATCACGGGTAAGGCGCACATCATCAAGGCAGTAACGTTTGAGTTCCTCCATTTTTCCGTCTTGATAAAGCGTGATGGCGTCTGCTCCGTTCCCTGATTTTCTTTGATTGAGCGTCGGCCCTGCAATACTGTCAAGACTTGCCCGATGACCTCGCGCTTTTTCTACGGCTTCGAGCAAATCAAGTACGGGGAATTGTTCGATCGGCATAAAAATATAAGGTTGAAGCACGGGAAGATCAAAACGCCGGACATTGAAACCAACAATCAGATCCACATCCTGAAGTCTTTTATCAAGCTGCATGAGTTCTTTTTCTTCGTAGGTCTTGAAGGATTCCGTCAGGTAGTCGTAAACTCCAGCCACGGATATCCGGAGTTTCTCAAGCTTTCCCTTGCCGCCCACTTCCTTGAAAGATTTCTGGGTTTCAAGGTCCATCACAAGAATATTGCTTGGCATAATGGCTAATTTTTAAATTCCAAAATCCAAATTCCAAATTCCAATGTTTGAACTTTGGGATTTGGTGCTTGGGTTTTGGAATTTTTCATTTTTTGTTTAAGCGCCCATGATCCGGTAACCACAATCCACGTAAATGGTTTCACCCGTGATCCCGCTTCCCAGAGGGCTCAAAAGAAAAAAAGCCGCATTGGCCACTTCTTCAACTTCCACATTACGGCCGAGAGCCGCACGACTCCGGTGCATTTCCAGCATGGTTGTAAATCCTGAAATTCCGCGGGCAGCAAGTGTATTTACAGGTCCGGCGGAAACTCCGTTCACACGAATATTTTTCTTCCCAAGATCCGCAGCAAGATATCGTATCGAAGATTCAAGGCCTGCCTTGGCAATTCCCATCACATTGTAATTGGGGACTACTTTTTCCGCGCCAAGAAAACTGAGCGCCACGATACTGCCCCCTTCTTTTTCAAGCAAGGGTTCTGCCGCTTTAGCAAGAGCGACTAAAGAATAAGTGCTAACATCCAGAGCCAGGTGGAATCCATCACGTGAAGTGTCCACCGTGCGGCCTGCAAGTTCTTCTTTTTTAGCAAAGGCTACGGCATGAATTAAAAATTGCAGGGAACCAAAATCCTTTCCAAGGTGATCAAAAAGAGATTTAATTTCCTCATCTTTGGTGACATCGCAGGGATAAATAGGTGATTTAGCGGGAAGCGTTGCGGCAAGTTCTTCCACACTTTCTTTCAAGCGATCCCCCTGATAGGTAAATGCTAGCTCTGCGCCATGATTAGAAAGAGCCTCGGCAATGCCCCAGGCAATGCTGCGTTTATTGGCAACTCCAAGGATCAGCCCTTTTTTGCCTTTTAAAAAATCAGATTTAAATACAGGTGTTGCATCCATAAAGACTATTTCTCCTCAATATTTCTCGGGTAATGACGCAAAGAAAGATAGCGGAAGACACGCGGCATGTCAATGAGGAAACCCTGCCGGCACCAAAAACACTCCTGGAATTGCTTTAAGCAGTCAGTTCTGCCAGATCACGAATCACATAGTCCGGTAGAACAGGCATGTCTTTGGTGGGAGAAAAATGAGCGTGACGATCAATCAGGACTGTCTTAATACCAACGCGTGCGGCTCCCCTGACATCATCTTCAAAACTATCCCCAATATGAAGGGCTTCACGCGCTTCGACTTTGATTTTTTTGAGGGCTTCTTCGAAAATCTTGGGACCTGGCTTCGAAGCTCCAAACACCGCGGACGCGAGAATGAAATCAAAGTGCTTCGTGAGATCAAGACTGTCGCACAACTTAAAAAGACGCGAATCCCAGTTGGAGACAATCGCCAGTTTTTTTCCGCGGCGCTTTAATTCAAGAAGTACCTCATGCGTCCCTGGATAAAGACGCCAAACATCCGGATGACCAAAGAGCTCATAGAGCTCTTCAAAAAAATCATCAAACTTGGGAAACTCTTTCTCTACACAAAAAACGTCCCGGACAATCGCTCGCCACCATTCTTTTTCGATTTTCTCCGTCACATGATGAGTCAGTTGAGACATCCCGTCACGTTGTTTCCATTCTTTCATAAATCGCGTCTGGATTTCCTGGCTTGAAACATGAAAATTGTAGCGGCTAGCCACCTCCGAATAAATTTCCCCTACAGAAGGATAAGGATGCAGAAGAGTGCCTCCAGCATCAAAAAAAATAGCGCGATACGAATGGATCATTCCTGCTCTTTTCCACGATTAAGGAAACCCTGAGCCAGAGCCATCGCGGCTTGGGTTAAGGAGGAGGAATTCGTAGATGGATTGGCCGGAGAATCTGTAGGAGATGATAGTTGCTGCGATTGAAGCACGGGCTGAGCCCATCGCATCATTTGATCCGAACGGTCTTTGGATCGTCTGGCATTTTCATACTGTTTTTCGTTTTGATAGCTTAAATCCATGGCATCTTGAATCGATAAATCTCCAGGATTAATGGTTTTTGCTTTTCGGTAGAAATCCCTTGCGTCTTCATAGAATCCCTGGCGCTCATAAGTCTCCCCAATTCCAAGATAGGCCTTGACCTCTTTGGGATCTAAATCCAAAACCCTCCGAAACTCCATTCGCGCCTCTTCATAACGTTCTAAGTTTTTATAGAGAATTCCGAGGTTATAAAATGCGGGAATAAAATCTTTTTTTAATACCTGCGTTTCTTTTAGTTCTTGGATGGCACGCTCATAACTTGCGCGAGCAATGGGGTCTGATGGTTTTTGAGTTTTATCAAAACGCGCTGCGTAAAGATGAGAAAGTTCAAAATGATATTGATAATTCTTCGGATCGATTTCAACGGCTTTCTTCAAAAGACCTTCGGCATCATCCAGCCGATTCTCTTCAAATGCTCGGGATGCTTCGCGATGATAAAGTTCAGCCGCGCCAGCATCTTGAGCAAAACCAACAGAAAATGAACCTGGAATCAAAAATAGAAGCACTGAGAGGATAGCTATTTTCATAATACTTTGCGCTGCACGAGTTCAAACCTTTATTAAGATGCAGGAAAGTATATCAGGATTTTTTTAGCGGAAGCAAGTCTGACAAATCCGCTCCGAGATCATCCGCCCCAAGGCCTGTCAGAAACGCAGCGGCCAAATTCCTCATGAGTAAATAAAGGGCACCTACAATCCCAACCGCTCCACTCTTGATCATTTCGGCACGTAATACATTGCGTCCCTGATTCATGAGATCCGTAAGGACACTCGCATCCTGTATAGCTCATATTCACAACCTTAGGAGGAGTGCAATCAGGAATACAACCTCTAACGGAATCTGTTTTTTGCCCCGGAGGACACTCGCAACGCTCAAATGTCCTATTCCAAGTTTGCAGCGTGGGACAAGGTTCACAAGCCCATGGCCCATTTTCTGAACCCTTCACCCAGTGAAAGGGAGGAAAACAAGACTGGCATTCATCGAGATCGGCATTCCAATGATAAGTATCCAGTAACGGACAAACAACACATTCTTGGGTCGACCTTTTCCAATGATAACTCGGACCAAAAAGTTCACACTGCCCGCGCGCATCGCCAACGTCAACGCTACACGGCGCAGAAGTCGCTACCAAATCAGTGTTTGATTTCGTATAAATTGAAACCGTTGAAGAATATTTCCCAGGATTGGAATACCCTTTTAGGGCGCGAGCCACTTTAGCTGAGGCACCTTTGCGATCTCCGTTCCAGCTAAAAATATAATCAGATTCTTTTCCATTTTTCACTGTTGCCGTCCAAACCACTTCTTCATTTAGTTTTGCCGGATTCGGCGAGGTATAGCATTCCACACTCACGGGTGTCGTTTGAGTAAATGTTGGACATAAAATAACCTGCCCATCAGCACCATTTCCACCACGTCCATTCAAAGATCCCCCACCACCTCCACCTGGAAATTCTCCAGATTTTTCTGGTTCTCCCCCTAAGCCGCCATTGGCGCCTTGACCTCCAGGAGGAACTCGATTTGAGATTCCCATTTGGTCAAAAGGAGGACTGATACCTCTCAAATTTTTATCTCCCAAGTACCCCATTCCTCCATCTGCGATTGATGAAGTGTAGGAATCCTGATAATCATCGTACCAACCGCCTAAACCGCCGAAAGTTGAAGAGTGAATGCCTTGATAATCGTACCGGAAAGCGGCAATTTCAATCGATCCACCCTGGCCTTGTCCGCTTAAACCGTTGTAAATATTTGAGCGCGGAGTCGATATATTCCCCCAGTTATTATTCCTCCATCCAAATCCATTTCCTCCTGCTCCAGCACCCACTAAAATATCTTTGCCCAATTTTACTTCGCTCTGACCACCCGATGTTTCAGGGGTAGCTCCGGAACCCACAATGATGGTGTAATTCTGAGGTGTAGCTTCAAAACTTTTTTCAGCATATCCACCGCCAGCGCCGCCATTGCTAGGATCATTATTACCACTCCAGGATCGACCTATGCCTCCGGCACCGCCAGCACCCCAAACCTTGGCTGTGACAGAAACGATGTTGGAAGGTGCATACCACTGAAAAGTTCCAGGAGTTTTAAACTCGACGGCATTGGGACAAGATTCTTTGCAAGGGGGGCAAAGGCCTCCGCCGCAATCAATCCCCGTTTCTCCATTATCTTGAATCCCGTTATAATTACATTCGGGTTTTTTCTTCGGAACACAAACTCCGTGAACTAAGTCATAGCCTTCAAAGCATAGACAAGTTGCTGCATTGCAATTTTTATCGGTTTTTGCATCGCACTCCGTGGTTGAATCAATCACCGTATCGCAGCTCACCTCCTTACAACCTTCAGGTGTCCAGTAGCGATCTCCTATGCAACAATCCTTGCTGCAAGTCTCTCCTTCGGGTTTATCTGCACCATCACACTCTTCAAGATGGGTTGCATCTTGGATCCCATCGCCGCAATATGGCCCTCGGCGAACTTCCTTATGGATCAAACATTTCTGATCACACCATTCGCACTCGTTTTGATTGGGAGGCGGCGTGTGTTTGTAATCTGGAAGAGTAGGTTCACAAACAGTTCCATTAAGAGATCCATCATCACACAGCTCTTTAGACGAATCTTGAATCCCATCTCCGCATAAACAAATCCCAAAAAGTTTCACATTCGTTTCATCGCAGCGTTGAGCAATCGATTCGACTTCGATGGTTTTGGAAATATTTAGATAATGCAGAACCATAGCCACATTTCCAGAATCCGCTTCAACTTTACTCTCAGGGCATTGATGTTCCGATTCGCTGCCGTTGCAAGTTGGTGAATAGATTTTTCAGGATTCATTCGAGCTTCAGAAAAATCGACAAATTTATAATCCACAGGTTTTTGCCCGGGCAAAGGCGTAAAGGATCCAAATTCCAAGGAATCGCTCTTCAAAATATAAGACTTTGAGGTGTCTAAAGAATAAGGATAATGACCGTTGGAACCCACCACTTCTTGAACAATGGCCAGGATAGAATCATAGGTAGCTTCAGCATTAGTTTTGGCAGCATTATTTGAATTCGCAACTACTTCTGTTCCTGCATACTGCCGAATCGCCGCAAGTGCAGACAAATCCGCAACAGACTGCATGTGTGTCTTTAATAATGTCAAATGATGCAATTCAAAAATCATCATTCCAATCAGAAAGAGAACCGGAAAGGTAATTCCCATCAATGCTAAATAGGCGCCGGCTTGATTGTTTTTATTTGGACAAGGAGTCATCATGATTGACTCCTTGGGGGAAGCTTCCCCTCGTAATTTGAAAAAGATCCAGCTTTCATGACCCATGTTTTAAAACCAAAGTCAAAATTAAATCGAAACATTTTTAAAGAAGATCCGATGTCAGCTTTCAAAATATCCTCAGGTTCAGAAACTCTCACTGCGTCTAAATTTTCCATACGAAAACGCCCCAAGGTTTTCCTAATGTTTAATGACATAACCTCTTTAATTTCCCCCTTACTAATCGCAGTGGTCGTCACCCCAGATCGAACTCCATCCCAAAGAGCTTTATTCATAGCATTCAGTTGATAAACTGTTCCCATCATTTGAAGTGATCCAAAAATCATCAGTAAATAAATCGGCACGGTCAGGGCAAACTCCACCAGCGATGTTCCTAACGAGTTCCAGCCCCTTTTGTTTTGAGTTTTGCGCATCTTCATGATCGCACGCATGCTTTATCCTTTCACCAATCAATCCTTCATGGATTGTGATGGCACTACTGACAACTATCGATGATCTGATCCATTCCCTGCCCTGAATGCCCTGACGGAACAAGAGGCCGATGAAAACGATCCATAAAAAGGAGACAACGACTGCGATATTCCGCGGATATCAATTCGGGTTCGAAGCGATAAAAAGTTGAGCTCTTTACCACTTGTTTTACCGCGTGGCTAAACCCCATCGCTCGACCGGGTAAATATTGAAAGACATACGCGATCTCGACTCCCGCATGAATCGCATCCCCAGCATGGACTTTTTGTAAAATGGGATCTAGAAAAAAAGACACATAAATTTTGTCGCCCATAGCATCGGGCCTCAAATTTTTGACAGAGGCACCTTTCATCAAAATAATTTTGGAAGCGTCAAACCCCATATTCTCAAGCGCTTGCTTCGTACGATTTTCAACAAACTCGCACAAGGTCTGACGGTTTTGAAGATCATCGAGTTCTCGTTGAATGGCATCGGGCAAGTTTTTGATTGAAGCACTTCCCTTTGGACGATGACTATTTAAATAATTAAGAATCGCTTTTTGAGACTCAGCGATTTTTTGATTAATTTCTTCACTTGTCATGCAAGGTTCAAAAAAAGGATCTTCGGCTTGGGAAACAACTTTTAAGCCTTCATAAGAAGCTGCCATCACGCGATGTTTGGTAATGCCAAAGCGCCCCAAGTCTGCTCCAAGGATCATGAAAATAATTAAAAAAGGGACGATGAGTGTAAACTCAACGATCACTTGTCCCTTCATATTTTGTTTCATAATCGATTCACCTTCTTTTTTCTCTTTCTTTACCTCAATCAAAAGATACTTGTTCAATAGAGTTTTTGCTCATAGGACGTTCTATCGCTGCCTAGCACAATCGATGTTCCTTGCTCATCACTCTCAAGATTGTTCATCCTTAAAGAATTCCCTACGAAATCAACTTTGTCCAATATTATAAAATTTTTTTAATAATTTAAAACAATCAATAACTATCAATTTAATTTAATAAATAGCAATAATTGCCATACGATCGTTTTTTACTAATTATTTTTCTAAATTATTTATTTTTTTAAATGTTTGGTAAATGCTGTTAGGTGGGAACGATAAAAATATTTTAATTATGACCAGTTGGATAAATCAGCGGAAAAAGAAGAAATAGAAAATGAACCGTGATGATTATGAGGATAGATGATTGGTAAGGAGGACTCGTCCGGATTTACGCGCAGACTGATACTTAGACTTCTGAACCACAGGCTCACCGTTTACAAAAACCCATTTGATACCATCAGGCCGTTGATGCGGATTGAAATACGTCGCATGATCCTTGACCTCACCTGCATCAAAAAGAACCAGATCCGCGTAAGCACCAAGCTCGATCCTTCCACGGCCGCGCATGCCCCAGAAATCAGCTGGCAAAGAAGTCATTTTGCGCACCGCTTCTCCCAATGAAAGCTTTTTTTTCTCGCGGACAAATTCCCGAAGGATTTTAGGAAAAGTTCCAAAACATCTGGGATGAGGTTTTCGCGTTCCATCGCTGATACTGTCAGAACCAATAGCAACCCAAGGTTGTTTGATGACTTTTTCGATGACCGCATCTGTCTGAGAAAAATAAAAAGCACTTACTTCAAAGTTGTTATCAGCCAAAATATTAATAAGAAATTTTTCAGGCTCGATATGTTCTTTACGGGCAATATTCCGCAGAGTTTTTCCTTCATAGTGTTGATATTTGGGATTAGAGACTGCTGCAATCATCACGGAATCCCAATTAAACCTTTTCTCATCATCGTAGCGTCGAAGTTCATCCAGAAGCTCCTGACGCTTAAACAAATTCCTAAAATAGGCATTACGGTCAGGACGCTGGTACAAAGCATCTGGAAGAATCACACCCAATTCCGCATAACCTGCTTGATAAGGATAAGCGTCCGACTCAATAGGAAGCCCCCTTAAACGAGCATCTTCGATCAAACGAATCGCCTCCTCGATCTTGGACCAGTTAGCTTTCCCGCCTGCTTTTAAATGGGAAATTTGAATATGTGCTTTAGTTTTTTCCGCTACTCTCAAAACTTCCTGAACAGCTTCGATCAATCCACTGCCCTCACTCCTCATATGAAAAGCACAAACACCGAGGGATCGGCCAGCCTCTCGGCAAAGTTCGATAATTTCCTTTTCCTGGGCATAAATCCCTGGAAGATAAATGAGTCCAAATGAAATGCCGTAAGCCCCGGAATTCATGGATTCTCGAAGCAGCCTCTTCATTTCATCAATTTCAGAAGAGGTCGCAGGTCTCGGCGAATCTCCCATGACAGCTGATCGTAAATTCCCGTGTCCGATCAAGACCGCAAAGTTAGTCATCAATCCCTGATCTTTAAGAGCCTCTCGATACTCAGAAAATGAAGACCATGGAATTTTTTTAGGAATTTGAACTCCTTCGCGAGACCACACAGCACGAATTTTCTTGGTCATAGGACCTATCACAGGAGCCGCTGACATTCCACAATTACCAACTACTTCGGTAGTTACACCCTGCTCAAGTTTGTTGGCAAGATCAGAATAAATAAACGGATTGAAATCAGAGTGGGTGTGAACGTCGATAAATCCAGGAGTCATCACTAATCCCTTTGCCTGAATAAGGTGCTCCGCATGCGGTTCATCAAGATGTCCAATAAAAGCAATTTTATCCCCGTTAATGCCTACATCTGTTTTTTTTCCCTGCTTGGAGACTCCGTCAAAGACCACTGCATTTTGAATGTAATAATCGAAAGATCTTTGAGTGGAAGCGCCAAATCCCGCACTCGGAAAACCCAAGACAAGCAAAATCAAAAGCAAGATTGGAGAAAGGCGAAAACTGACAGGCTTAAGAAAGGATAGCATTAGGAATGCTTATGTTTAAATTAACTCTTAGGTTTAAAATTAGGAGCTGCGTGCACCACTCGGACCACTGTATGGATTCCTCCTCGAACAAAAAAATCGCCTTCTACCTTCATCCAGCGCGGCTGCGTTGCCCGTACTAAATCTCCAAGAATTTGATTAGTAACCTTTTCGTGAAACGCCCCTTCATTACGATAACTCCAAAGATAAAGCTTCAGACTTTTGAGTTCCACGCACATCTGGTCAGGGATATAAAGAATGCGGATCGTGGCGAAATCAGGCTGTCCAGTTTTCGGGCAAAGACAAGTAAACTCAGGACATTCAAATTGAATCTCGTAATCCCGTTCGGGATGAGGATTCGGAAACACTTCAATTTGTTTAGAGGGCTGCGTTGACATGAAAATAGTATAGCACGACTTTTCTGCTTGCCCAAGATCGAGAATGATCAAAAAGGCTTTCGGCCTTGAAAAAAATCTTTTAATGATGGATATTTAAATTATTAATAATAGATTTTTTTCCAGGCGCTCCTTTTAATCTCTTCCGATTTTAAACAATATGAGGTATTTTTTCATTATCGATGAGAATGAGAGGATAAGTAAAGTTCATGATTCAAGCTCCTAAACAGCAGGATAAAAGATTAAGAAAGCTTTCGGCCTGGGAACATTTAGTGGATGACTATCTTGAGGTTCATGCCACTTTGCAATCTGAGGATCGAGAGTTTTTGATCACAAGCCTAAAAAGTCTCGGTGTCAGCGCTCAAAAGATCATCCCGCTTTCCGCATTCACGATTTCCGGGCATCATGTCATAGTGGATGTGCAGGGCCGTGAGCGAACTCTTTGGCTTTATGATCCGCAAGGAAAAACCTTTTGGTCGAGCGTCAAAAGGTCTAAGAACCTGAAAAGAGATCTACCTGACTAAGACAGCGGTTGGCGAATGAAAAAGAGTTGACCGAGACTTCATCGGTTTGAGCCCATAGTTTGACCTCATGCTGCTGATCATCTTCGTGGCTGATGAGTTCGTAAAGCCGTGCTTCACGGAGAGCAATATAAGTCTTTCCATTAGGATCCACACTGATGTCTCTTCCGCGTTTTTCCTTAGGAATAGGCTCTCCATCTCGCGTCACATAAACAGAAATCTCTTTATCCGGAGACGGCGAGCTCAGAACAGAGTAAACCTGTGATCCTCGGTAAGAAAGCCCGAGATAGTCACTCAAAGCAGGCGTGTTCCGGGCATGCAAAAAAGCTTCTTCACGATTGGTCCAAAGCCCATGAAGAAAAAATCCCCTTGGCACGCGAGCCCCGCGATCACGAAAAACACTCGTCTTTTCCGGACGCGTCCACTCTTGATTGGCAATTTGCCCCCCAAACCAATGCGCCCGTTTATATCCAAGATAAGTCTCATTACTCATCACGCCGCACTCTTCCTCTTCATAGGTAAATGGCTCATCAGCAAAAGCCGGCTCAGGTAAGATCATGCGCGGATCCATGATCCCTAATTGCAAACGGATCAAAGACTCATACTCCACATAGCGTCCCTCGCCCACCTCTGTCCGGATAATCCTCCCCAGATGATTGACCAATACTTTGGCGGGCCAGGAATAAATTTGATAAAGCTTCCAAAGCTGGAAATCGTTATCCAGATAAACTGGAAAATGGAGATCGTAATATTGAAGCGCTTTTTGAACATTTTCAGGGCGCGATGCAAAACTGAATTCCGGAGAGTGCACGAGAACGACTTGGAATCCATAAGGTTTATAACGCTGATACCAAGTCCTGACATAGGAAAGATCCCTTAGGCAATTGAGGCAGGTGTAATCCCAAAAATAAACGAGGGTTGTTTTCCCTTTAAAGAACTGATGATCTAAAGGCTTGGACTCAAGCCACTGACCCGTCGAGGGAAATAAGGGCGCCTTGGGCTGACTTTTATCCTTAGGTGCACATCCTGAGGAAAAGAGAGTAATCGCGAGGATAAAGGCCCAAAATAGCTTCATAGAGAGGATTATCGGCCAATTTAAAACTAATCTGAGAAGTCTTCTAAATCCTCGACATCCACGTTTCCAGACGCTTTGGAGGATGGATGAACCTTGGCTGGCAGTTTCAAAGTTTTTTTAACTTTTTTGATATCCAGATCTTTAAGATAACGACCTTCGCCTGGAACAAGATCTCCGAGCATAAAAGGCCCAAACGAAATGCGGCAAAGCTTCATCACTTCGTAACCTAAGGCCTCAAACATGCGGCGCACTTCTCGCTTCCGGCCTTCACGAATCATCAACCGGATGACACGACGAGAAAGACGATCAACCTTTTCAGCTCGCGCCGGACCGTCTTCCAGTTGCACGCCTTCCAAAAGCTTGCGCATTTCATAAGCTTCGAAAGCGCGGTCAAGCCTCACCTCATACCATTTTTCAACTCCGAAACTTGGATGCATCAACTGATGCGCAAAATCGCCGTCGTTGGTAAAGAGTAAAAGACCTGAGGAATCACGGTCCAAACGTCCTACCGGAAATACGCGAATACGATTGGGTTTGGGCTGCAGCGATCCAGAGATCAGACGCGAAGGCAAGAGCTCAAAAACCGTTTTATCGGCGTGAGCATCCAGAGCCGTCGTCGTGTATCCTTCGGGTTTATAAAGAAGATAGTAAACGAACTTTTCAAAAAAAAGCGTTTTCCCTCGAAAAGAAATGTGATCATTTTCCGGATCCACTTGACGCCCCAAATCACGGACCACTTCTCCGTTAACGGTCACGGCTCCATTTTGAACATGGATTTCACATTTTCTTCGGGAATCAATACCTGCTAAAGCCAGCGCGCGGGAAATTCTCATTATTTTTGAAGCTCCATGTAAAACCTGTTACGTCCTTCGGTTTCAAATTTTTGTTCGTAGTGTGTTTTAAGGCCCGCATCTAAAATGCGCTGATTCACTGCTGTTTTCATCTGCTGCCAGACAGCGCTGCTTTTAACCACAGAACTTCGCGCAGAATCAAAATAAATTTCAAAATCGGTTGCAAGTTCAAAGAGTCCGCCAGGCTGCAAAAGCTTGTGGACTTGATCTAGGAAATCCGCTTGAACCAAACGCCGATTTCCATGGCGGCGCTTAGGCCAAGGATCCGGAAAATAAACATGAATCACGGCGACGCTTTGAGCCTGAATTCTTTCTAGAAATTCTTGGGCACGTACCCACAAAAAACGAATATTCGAAAGGTTTTCAGGAGACGGCGTACGGGCCGATCCTGCCAACCACTTGCGCGACCAATCAAGTCCAATAAAATTAATGTTGGGATACTTACGCGCTTTGGACAAGAGGAAATATCCCTTGCCGCACCCGATTTCAATTTCTACCGGATTTTCATTTCCAAACCAATCCGTAAAACAAATGCGCTTATCCAGCGTTCTAGGGACAATCGAACGAAAGCCCCAGCGCTTCTTTTGCAGATCTGGCTCCGCGGATGATACTAGGGTCGGGTCAAGCATACAAGCGTCTCAAGATGACGGGTTTTAGGAAAGAAATCAAAAGGGATCATTTTGATAATCTTCCATCCTTCTTGAAAGAAAATTTTAAGATCACGCAAAAGCGATTCCGGATTACAGGAAAGATAAAATAAAAGATCCAAATCACGTAATTCAGCCAAAGTTTGAGCCGCTTGAGCATGCAGTCCTTTGCGTGGCGGATCCACCATTGCAACGGTCCTCTTTCCCTGTCTGTGAGATAAATAAAGAGGCAAAGCCTGCTCGACTTTTCCCTCAACCACTGAAGAAGTATCCATGTGATGATAATTTGCATTCCAGCGCATCAAACGAACCGATTGTTTGCAATCTTCGATCATGCGCAGTTCCCCGACTTGATCTGAAAAATAAATTCCAAAAAGCCCAACGCCGGCATAAAGATCCAAAAATAAAGTGTTGCGGTCAAAGTTTGCAAGTTTTGAAATTTCTTCCATTAATTTTGGAAGAATGCCGAGGTTCGATTGGAAAAAAGTGTCCAGGGAATAAAAAATTCTTTTTCCATGAATTTCGGTCCAAAGAAAATCAGAATCAGCAGTTTCCAGAGATCTGCGTCCGATGCCCCCCCAAAGCACGCGGCCATCGTCTCCGGTCTTGATCACAAGGTTCGCTGTCCGATACCCTTCCTTCCATTTAGAAACAGCTTGTTTTTTTAGCTCCGGAAGAAAAGAGGAAACTTCTTCGCGAGCAATCACGCAGGCTTCCACCTCCAGCATTTTCCTGCGCCCCTCATGCTGAAATCCCATGATCCAACCCTCTCGAGTCAGCTTCATCGTAAGATCGATTCTGTGGCGGTAATAATAAGGGTTAGGAGATGGAATCACGGGCTCAGCTGGACAATCCAGGTTGGGAAAGGCTTGCCCCCAGAGTTCCTTAAGTTGATCGCTTTTGACTTTCAACTCTTCTTCATAATTGAAGTTTTGATAAAGACATCCCCCGCAATCCCCAAAATAGGCACAAAGGGGTTTCACCGGATTCCTAGGTTCAATCTTCGCTGAAAGGGTATTCATCGTGAGGATATGATAAACACTTGGAGCGTCTTTGAAAAGCGCAGTCATTTCTGAGCGAGCATGGACAGTGCTTCCCTCACCATGCTAAACTTTGGTTATGCAAGATAAAATCTTCATCGAAAAACTTCGTGTACCCTGCATCATTGGGATTTTTGACTGGGAGAGAAAAATCAAACAAACCATTGAAATTGATTTCGAAATTCCCGCCAACATCCGAAAAGCCGCAAAATCAGACCATATTCAAGATGCTGTAGACTATAAAAAAATCACGAAGCACGTAATTCAATTTGTTTCAAAAAGCAACTATCAGTTAGTCGAAACCCTTGCCGAAGAACTCGCCGCTTCTATTTTAAAATCATTTCGGATCCGAGAAATCCTACTTCGCATTTCAAAACCCGGAGCTCTTCGCCACGCTAAAAATGTTGGCGTTCAAATCCATCGGAAGCAATGAACCTTTACATTCTCAGTCTTGGCTCTAATGTTCTTCCACAAAAAAATATTCCGAACTGCCTGGATTTAGTTGCTCGCCAGTTTCAGGTCTTGAAAATCTCATCGCTTTATGAAACGCCCCCTTTCGGACCTTCAGGTAAAAAACCATTTTGGAATCTTGTGCTTGTGATGACTTCTCAATTTTCATCCAAAAAAGTTCGCGCGGAACTTCGTAAGATTGAAAGACAACTTGGCCGTAAGCGCACTCAAAACCGGTTTGCCGCACGAACCATTGATATCGACCTTCTTCCCTATCCTGATTTTGAGAAGCACCCTTTTGTCATGATCCCTCTTCAGGAAATTGCATCCAACTTGCAAATGGAAAATGGAAGAACCATCAAAAAATTAGAAGAAAAAACGAAAAATCAAACAGGGTTCAAAATCATTGCAACGGGGAAAACGCTATTAAAAAATCTTGTGGGAAATTAGGCGAGAGCTGCGTATTTTGCGTAGGGGGCGCCTCCCTTGGCAATATCAAAAGCACCTGAAACCACTCCGGCAACGGTTCGAACACTGCCCCGAACCGCACCTGTCAAAATCCCAAAAGGAAACATCACCCGGGTTGAGTCTTGCAGCATGGCTACCGGGATTTGGAAAGCGGCACCTACAGTTTTGGTTGCTCCTCGAAGAATGGAGGCTGTATTTCCTGCCACATCAAATTCATTACCCGCAAAAGAAAGCCCTGGAAAGGAGATGGCAAAGACCACCAGGAGAATCAATAACCTTAAGCACGATGACTTTAGCATGATAATATTATCGACGAGGGTCTATAAAACTGTGGTACTTTTTGCCAACCCCCTTGTAAACCACTACCTTCAAACAAGTTGGAAAATCGCATCTGGAGCGATCATCCTGTTTTTTCATTGATCTTTGCGCAAAAATCCATACCATATTGCCCATGAATCATATTCTTATTACCGGAGGATCCGGTTTTATCGGATCCAATCTCACCCTGGAGCTCCAGGCAAGACATCCCCATTCCGTCATTCGGGTCATTGATGATTTCAGGGCCACCAGCTATCAAAACCTCCTAGGATTCAAAGGAGATCTTCTGGCTTACGACGTCGCAGATCCAGCATGGCTTTCTGTGTACAAGAATCAGCCTCTGGATGCCATTTTTCATCTGGCTTCGATCACAGATACCACGGTTCTTGACGAAAAAAAGATGCTTTACGATAACATTGAAGGGTTTCGCCGCATTCTTGATTTAGCTGCTGAAAAAAAGTGCCCTGTGGTCTACGCTTCCTCGGCGGCAGTTTATGGCAGTCAGGATACACCGATGAAAATCGAAGACGGCGGTCGTCCTAACAACGTTTACGGATTTTCTAAATGGGTTTTTGAAGGTCTTGCCCGTCATTATCAAAGCAAAGTCAAAAGCGTGGGACTCCGCTACTTCAATGTTTTTGGTCCGGGTGAAACATTCAAGAAAAATGCAGCGAGCATGATTTATCAGCTTTATCTTCAAATGCGCGCTGGAAAAAGACCCCGCATTTTTAAATTTGGAGAACAGCGTCGCGATTTTGTTTACGTTAAAGATGTAGTAGCCTGCACGATTCAAGCGCTTACCGCCAAGGAAACCACGGTGGTTAATGTCGGAACAGGGAAATCAACTTCGTTTAACGAAGTGATTGACGCGATTAATACAGCCCTCAAAACATCCTTGGAGCCTGATTATTTTGAGAACCCTTATTACTTCTACCAGAACTTCACAGAGGCAGACATGAGTCATACGAAAAAAGCTTTGGGGTTTGAAGGGCGATACTCCACGCGAGAAGGCATTTTAGACTACGTGACGAACTATCTCCTCAAGGCTGAGGAATTTCAATCCAAGTTTGCGAACTTAAAGTCTTGACCGGATATCTTCTTTAACCGAAAACCGTTTCGGTAGTTGAAAATAAAAACAGCTTCCTTTTCCTACTTCGCTTTCTAAAAAAATTCCTCCGCTGTGAAGCTCCACAATTTCTTTGGCAATTGTCAAACCAAGTCCTGTACTGGAAACTCCGGCAGGTTGAGCTAAACTCACCTGAACAAATTTATCAAAAATTTTCCGTTGATCATCAGGGGCAATTCCTATCCCCGTATCGCGAACCCGCACTTCAATGCAGTCTGAAGCTAGGATTTTCGGATGATCCGCCGGATCATTGACCTCAATAGTGATCGAACCGCCTTCAGGGGTGTATTTGATGGCATTACCC
>CAZOOM010000037.1:0-9366 GCA_964581425.1 uncultured bacterium
GTCTATACTGTTTCGACCAAGATCAAATCCGACCCTGAATCATATTTGCAGCATTAAAAACTAGTTAGCAGTTTAACCAAACGACTGAAAGCCCCTACGATGACACGAAGAAAAAACATTGCCCAACAAATCGTTGTTTCCTCAAATGCTATTTTTGGATTTCTTGCATCCCTCAAGCTCGCGGTTGTAGTGATTGTGGCTCTTATGATTTCATTGGCTGCCGGGACTTTGCTGGAATCTTATTACAATGCTCACGTAGCGAGGACTTTGATTTATAACACCCGCTGGTTTTCCGCAATTTTGATTATCCTTGCCATTAATCTTGCAGCTGCGGCATTTGATCGCCTTCCGTGGAAAAAGAAGCACACAGGGTTCGTGCTCACGCACCTCGGTATTATCATGATTCTGGCAGGATCTTTAATCACTCAAAAATACATGATTGACGGACAGATCACGCTTGCAGAAGGTGAAACAGAAAAGCAAATCACCGTGGCTTCGCCCATGCTTTATGTTTATTCTGAAAAAACCCATAACGAGAAGGCCTTTGAAATTCAGAGTAAGGCCTTTGCCTGGAAAGGAAAAGAAACGATTCACCGAGCAAAAGATGCTTCCGGGCTTCCAGAGATTCATCTTCTCACTTATTACCCCCAGGCTCGCGCTGAAGAACGCATGGTGGAAGGACCGGAGGGTGCGCCCGCCCTTCAAATTCAGGTGACAAGCTCGCTTTTCAATGACAGCTTTTGGTTAATTGAAGATGACGCCAATCAGTCTTCTCAAGTTCTTGGACCTGCTACCATCAGTTTTTCAAAGCAAAAACTTGAAGCGCTTCAACCCGGACAGAATGCTACAGGTTATCTGGATCTTGTCACGAAAGAGGCAACTTATCATTTGACGCTTCCTGAAAAAATCACCACACCACTTAAACTGCAGGTACCTGGAAAAAACATTGAAGTTGAAGTGGTTGAGTATTTCAAAAATGCGTTTGTGAACGAAAATAAACTCGGCGAGACCCCGGTTCCCGAAGGAGTTTCCGGAGAAGTTCCTGCCATGAATCCTGCGCTGCGGCTTGTGGTACGCTCCGAAGGCAAAGAAGAGAAACACATCGTGTTTGCCAAGTTTCCTGATTTTCAAAGCATGCACGGGAAAACGGAAAACCCCTTGGAAATCCGGCTTTATTATCATGTACCGGATACGGGATCAAAAAGCGGAAGTGAGATTCGTTTGATCCGATCCACGGAAGGCATTCAGTATCAAATTAAATCTGACGGTCAAATTAAGGACGGATCGATTCCTGTGGGCGGAACGATTGAGCCCGGATGGATGGATTTCAAATTTACGGTGAAAGAGTCGCTGGCTCACGCAAGCCGTGTTTATGATTTTCTGCCGGTCCAGGCCAAGGGAGAAATGGAAGGCGTCTTCGCCGCCATTCAAATTGAAGTTGGAAGCGGCTCCGAGGTGCAAACCCTCTGGCTTGGTCAAGGGATGCAGGAGAATTTAGCGCTTTCTGCTGGACAGTTTGGGTTTTTATTTGGAGATAAAAAAATCCCAGCAGGATTTCGTTTGGCTTTGAAAGAATTTAAAATGGAAACCTATCCTGGGACAGAAAATCCCATGAGCTACGAAAGTGATGTTGTGCTCACAGATCCCATGCGCGGCATGGTTAAAGAAACCACCATTTCGATGAACGAACCGCTTTCTTATAATGGTTACAAAATTTACCAATCAGGCTACAACGTTTCTGGAAACGGCCCTAAGGTTTCGGTTTTTTCAGTGGCCAAAGATCCGGGTATTTTTCTGAAATATTCCGGAACCATTGTGATGGTGCTGGGCATCATCCTTATTTATTTTTTCAGGAATTATTCTCGCACTGCCGGACAGCTTTAAGGAGTAAGTCATGTTAAAGAGAAAATGGATTTTAGGTTTGGGAATTTTTGGCCTCAGCTTGCTTTTGCAAGGAAACCCGGTTTTTGCGGGACTTGCCGAAACTCAGGACATTTTAGAAAAACTTCCTGTGCAGCATCAGGGCCGGATAAAACCATTCCTGAGTTTTGCTTCAGAAAGCGTTTTAGCTATCACGGGTTCTCGCTCTTATCAGGGAATGTCCCCGACGCTCACGGTTTTTCAGTGGATGGCAGATCCGGAAGATTGGGAAACGCGGCCTATGATTTCTGTAGGATTTCGTCCTCTCAAAAAATATTTTCCTGCTCTTGTCAAAAATAAAGTTTCGGTTCAGGTAATTTTCGGTCAGCAGTCTTTTGCTGATTTTATTGATATCACTTTGAAAAAGCAGGCCATGAAGCAGGCGCTGACCACGATTGAAAAAGAAGCGCTTTCGCTTTATGAAAAAGCCTACCGCTTTCGTCAAATTACTCACGGAGAAGTTCCGGGATGGGTTCCAAATCCACAGGATCCTCGTGGCGGGTGGCTTCCTTTAGAGTGGCTTAAAATCAAAGGGCACGGGGAAGGTGCGGATGCGATTTATCCGGCCGAGGCTTCGGCCAAAGCAGGAGAAGCTTGGGCATCTCTTTTGCAGGAAATCCAAAAAAATCCAGCGTCCGAAGCCTCCACACAGAGAGCCGGAGAATTTTTTGATGCCATGGTATCCCTTGCGGCCACACGCGATATGGCGCTGGATGGCGGAGCTCTCAAAGAAGAAATTATTTATGGAAGACTACATCCTTTTGGATGGGCTTGGCGTTTTTATTTCATGAGCTTTTTTCTGTTTTTGCTTTTAGTGCATCATCCGGTTAAATTTTTGAAAACGATCCCGGCGTCTTCCCGCAATATCACAGCCATGATTTTTTATATCGCAGGATTTTTCTTCCATAGTTTTGGTTTTTATCTGCGTTGCGTGATTGCCGGGCGTCCTCCGGTGACCAACATGTATGAATCCATTATCTGGGTTTCGTGGGCCGTGGTTTTAGTGGCTACGGTGCTTTATGCGCTTTACCGGTCCTCGATTCTTGTCACGGTTGCTGGAGTTGTGGCAACTTTTGCACTGATTGTGGCAGAGTCTTTTCCAGCAGTTTTGGATCCAACTGTTTCACCGCTCGTGCCTGTTCTTCGAAGTAATTTATGGCTCACAGTACACGTTTTGACCATTACCTTTAGTTACGGGGCTTTTGCCCTGGCCTGGGCGCTTGGACACGTGGTGACTACGCGGTACGTGATTTGGCCGAATCGTCACCAAGGCAATGAAGCTCTTACGCAGTATCTTTACCGAGCGCTCCAAGTAGGCGTGATTTTGCTGGCTTCAGGAACCGTGCTTGGAGGAGTTTGGGCTAATTATTCATGGGGACGATTTTGGGGTTGGGATCCTAAAGAAACCTGGGCATTGATCGCTCTTTTAGGGTACATGGCAATCTTGCATGCGAGATACGCAGGTTGGCTGGACCGTTTCGGCATCGCGGCCTGGTCGGTTGCAGCCTTTTCTTTGGTTGTGATGGCTTGGTATGGCGTGAATTACGTGCTTGCGGCGGGCTTGCATAGTTATGGTTTTGGCGGAGGCGGGGCACCTTACGTGATCAGCATTTTTATGGCTGATTTTATCGCTATGTATGTTCTTAGTCTTTATTATAAAAAGCGTTTGAATGCAAAATAAAAGTTTCGTTTGAAGTCGAAGGGGATTTTATGGAAATCAAAATCATTTTAAAAAATGAAAAAAGAACCAAAGCAGATTTACTAGTAGCCGGAATTTTCAAACAAGATAAAACCATCAAAGACTTAGTCGCGATTGAGCCCCAATTTAACGCCCTTCTCGCAGCGGCTTTAAAAGAGGGGAAAATTACCGGGCAATTTTCCGAATCTTTTGCTTCGTACCATCCTTCTTATCAGGAAGCCTCGGAAATTTTAGTGGTCGGGCTTGGCTCCCGAAGCGACTATCAGCGTAAGTGCTTGAGGAAAGCAATAGGGCAGATCGCAAAAACTGCAAAAGCCCGCAAAATCACGACAGTTCGCATTCTGCTTTCTACGTTTGCTCATGGCATTAATAAATTAAATGATGTGGCTGGTATTTTGGCCGAGGTTTTTCCGCTCGCGACTTATGAGTTCAATAAATATAAATCCCAAAAATCAGAAACTCCGGAAAAAGAACTGAAATCTGTTCAGGGCCTTTTGCTGCAAGGGTCTAAAGATGCGCTGAATCACAGGATTCAAGAAGGGCTTAGTCTTGCAGAAGGGGTGCTTTGGGCGCGCACGGTGATTAATGAACCAGGAAATGTGATTAATCCTAAAACGTTGACGCAGTCGGCGAAAGCCTTGGCGCTTTCAAAAAAATTGAAGATCGAGGTTCTAGAAAAGGCAGATCTGATCAAATTGAAGATGAATGGCATTCTGGCAGTCAATCAAGGAAGCTTGGTGCCTCCCTCACTCGTTGTTCTTGAGCATGGAAAATCGCATGCACCCAAAGGTACGATTTGTCTCGTTGGGAAAGGAGTTACTTTTGATACAGGGGGAATTTCTCTGAAGCCTTCCAAGGACATGGAAAAAATGAAATACGATATGTCCGGAGCTGCAAGTGTGATCGCGGTGATGGGTGTGATTGCAGATCTTAAACTGCCGCTTCACGTGGTGGGTTTGACACCGCTTGTTGAAAATACGGTTGCCAATGATCCGCAGCGTCCTGGAGATATTATCACCATGTTTAATGGAAAAAGCGTGGAAGTCATTAACACGGATGCAGAAGGCCGGCTGATTTTGGCCGATGCCCTTTCTTACGCAGAAAAATATCAGCCCAAGGCCATCATTGATATTGCAACTTTGACGGGCATGGCGCGCGCGACTTTTGACACGAAAGCTATTGCGCTTCTTGGAAATGATCGCAGGTTGATCGAAAAAGTTCGCGCTGCCGGAGAAGCCACAGGCGAACGTTGTTGGGAGCTCCCTTTATGGGATGAATATGCGGATTTAATCAAAGGGCATCATTCCGATCTTTTAAATTCAGGAACAGGTTTTGCCGGAACCATTACAGCGGCGATGTTCTTAAAAGAGTTTATTCCAGCAAAAACTTCCTGGGCGCATCTTGATATTGCCGGTACGGCCTGGTGCGATAGTCCTACTTTTGATTCACCTAAAGGCGCTTACGGGGCAGGCGTTCGTCTTTTGGTGGAGCTGCTTTCGAGCTGGTAATCTGCTTCTGGTTTGCAAGGGGCCAGTCGGATCCTTTTGATTATAAGAGCCAAAAACACACCTCAAGATCTTGAGTTCACCGCCGTTAATTTAGAAAGCCCTTGGAATCTTTCTCCGCATGGGCAAAGGAAGGTGAACTTATGAAATCAAAATTACTTTTAGCACTGATTCTTTTTCTTACGGTGACGACCCTCACTCCGCCATCAACAGCTTATGCTGTTGGAGTTCGAGAAGGCGCAGCCTCCCTTATTCTCCCGACCACAGGACAAGCCATGAACGGAGAACTTGGTAAAGGAAAAACCAAATTAATGGCAGGTCTTGAGTTTTCCTTAATTACAGGCACAGCTTTAATTGGCGGTCTTGTCGGAGGTCCCGCAGTTTGGTTTGCCGCAGGTCCGCTGGTGGTCAATCACGTTTGGAGTTCTGCAGATGCTTACCGAAGCGCCAAACGGAATTATCGCAATGCTTCGACTGATAATTTACAAGCGGCGCAGCAAAACTTGGATCTTTCTCGAGAGCGTCGGTATGATCGTGAGCAGCAGTATCGTTCTGACATTTATGACAAAGTTCGAGCCGCAGGTGAATCTCAAGGCTAAATCATAACACCTAAAAGGCTCGCTCTATTTTTGCGGGCCTTTTCTTTTTGGAGGAGTTCATGAAAAAAGGAATGTTGATTGCAATATTGGTTCTGGGTTTTTGGATGCGTCCAGATTTTGTTTTTGCAACCGAATCATACTCGAACTATCACGTGGCTCAAGATAAGCAAACAGCCATGCAGGTTTGCGGCCGCGGATTAGCGAATATGACCGTATTTCCTTCTGAGATTGTAAGCACCATGCAGCGGGAAACGGAACTTCATCCCAAGGCTTGGCCGGTAACCTATGTTCCTCGTGTAATGACCAACATGGTCACGCGAATTTTCTCTGGGCTTAATGATACGATCGTTGCTCCCTGGTACACGCCTATTTCTGATGATACGCGTCCCTGGACCGCGGGGTTAGGTTTGCCGGATTATCCATGGCAAGCTGATTAGCGCTCGATTTTTTCTCACCCAACGCTTATACGCTCAGGAACGTTGGTGATGATACCTGCAACCCCTGATTTTTTTAAAGCCTTTGCTTTTTTCAAGTCATCAATTGTCCAGTAATAAATCTCGATACCTTCTTTTTTTAAAAACTCAATCCAATCAGGCTGATCCAGTTTTAGGGCATTCCATCGAAGCGGCATGGAAGCAACCAAATATTTTGAAATGGCTTTTTTGCGCCATGGCTTTTTCTTTTTAAAGGCTTGATAGAGAGTGATAATTTCTTGACGTGAAAGAAACCGTTTGGCATCGGGCGCAAGCCATTCAATTTCCTTAACTACCGAGTGATGAAACGAACCCAGAATGGCGCCCGGAATTGCGTTGTATTTTCTGAGGAGCTCGATGATGCGAAGACTTAAAACGGGTGATGGATTTTTGATCTCGATAAAAAGTCTTTGAGGAGCAAAGCGTATTAATACCTCTTCCAGGGTTGGAATTTGCAGACCTTGTTTCCGAAATGGAAAAAACGTACGGCGCGTCGTGTGTTTAAAAATATAACCGGCATCAAGTTTGAGAAGATCATTAAGATTCAGCTGATTAACCCGACCACGAGAATCGGTAGTTCGGCCCAAAGTGGCATCATGAATCACGACCGGGATTTGATCGCGTGACATTTGGATATCGAACTCCACGGCATCTGCTTGGCCTTCACGAAAAGCAGCATCCATCGCGGCAAGGGTATTTTCGGGATACTGCGATGAAAAGCCGCGGTGAGCAATGATGCGAAATGAGGTCATGAGCACCTAAAAGTAGGCATTGAAATTTTTCCTGCCCATGATAGCTTATTCCTCCCATCATGAAAAGATTGATCACCATTCTATTGGTAGAACCTGAAAATCCGGACAATATTGGCGCTGTAGCGCGGGCCATGAAAAATATGGGCCTAGGCGACCTGCGTTTGGTGAGCCCTCCAGCGGGATGGCGCGCAGATGCCAAAAAAATGGCAGTGTCAGGCTACGATGTGATTGAATCTGCAACAGAATTTAAAACTGTTCCCGAAGCCATTCAAGATGTGGAGCTTGTGATCGGAACCACGCGCCGCGAACGAAGATATAATCCCAACCGGATTCCTTTTACAAAAGCCCTTCAGAAGATAAATTCTTTCGCGAAAAAAAAGAAGGTCGCTGTCATGTTTGGAAAAGAATCCAAAGGCTTGGATAACGATTCTCTCGCCCATTGCGATTGGATAACTTCCATTCCTTCTCATCCGGCGTACCCTTCCATTAACTTAGCTCAGGCCGTCATGATCATGTGTTTTTCTCTTTATTTTAAATTGGGAGATTCGACGCCTTCAGAAGATCGCGGGCGCGATGGGGCCTTTGTGACCAAATCAGCAGTGTATGACGTTTTAAAAATGTTTCAGAGAGCTCTTGAAAATCTAGGTTATGTTGAAGAGCCTGAAATTTTAAAACGCATCATGACGACTTTTCACAGTCTGCTCAAACGGGCCGGCCTGTTGAAACGGGAAGAGCAGATGCTCAAAGGACTTTCTCGCAGAATTCTTGAACGCGTTCCTTATAAAACTTATCAGCAAATCAAAACGGAGGCAACATGACCTGTGGCGTCAATCATCTAAAAGAAGAACTTCTAAAAATGGTCAACGAAAAAGCCGTGGTGCGTGAGCGTGTAACGCTTGCTTCAGGTAAGGAGTCCAATTACTACATTGATGGGAAACAGGTAACCTTAGATCCCAAGGGAATGAAACTCATGGCTCAGGTTATTTTGGAAATGCTTCAAGGCATCAAAGTGGATGCGATTGGCGGACCGACACTTGGCGCAGATCCCATTGCATCAGCTGTTTCGGTTCTAAGTGCAGATACGGCAATGCCCATCAAAGCATTTATTGCGCGCAAAGAAGCCAAAAAACACGGCATGCAACGCATGATCGAAGGTCCGCGTTTGAAAGCAGGAGATCAGATTGTGATGGTGGAAGACGTGATTACTACGGGCGGGTCGATTTTAAAGGCCATTGCTGAAATTGAAAAACTAGGCGCAAACATTATTCGTATTATTTGTCTTGTGGACCGCAATGAAGGAGCGAAAGAAATTCTTGGAAAATATAATTATCAGCCCATTTTTGATTTGAAAGAATTAAAAATTTAATTTCTCTAAAAACTCCAAAAATTTAAACATAAAAAAACCCTGCTTCGGAAATCTCCAAAGCAGGGTTTTTCTTTTAAAGATTACTTTTTAACGTACTCCATGACATCACTTTTTGCAGGCTCGGCTTTTTCTTCAACCTTTGGGGCTGGAGTCGGAGCTTCATAAGAAGGAGCGGCTACTTCACGAGGAGTCACTTCGGTATCAGATTCTAAGCAATTATTGTAAGAACGGGAAACTGGAAAACCATTAAATCCAGGGACCCAAAAAGTTGCAATATCAAGCGCACCTGAAGTGACGCGCAAGGCTGTGCAAGCAATGCCGCTTCCGAGTCCGGTGAGAGTTCCAACAAAAGGTGTTCCGTGCTGAGTTCCATCTACAGTTTGAGTAATCACGTCAACAAAGCAGGTAGCTACGTTCAAAACACCACGTCCAAGCTGTCCTGTTGCCTTTTTACCATATTGATCAGACTGTGCCATGGCCCAGACATCTTCGGTTTCTGCCTTCAAAACAGGCAGGCCGACAATTAATAGCAACATCAAAATTGCTGAAATTTTCTTCTTCATGTTATATCTCCTCTGGTTCATTGCATGTTCCGATCAAAGAGTTATCAATTACTATCAAAACTGGTGTTGCGGGGTGATGATGGCCAAGGGCCAAAATGACGTAACTCCCTTAAAAACAAGATGTTAGATTAGTACACTTGCCCTGAATAATCAATAATTTTTTTTATGAATATTATATAGCTTCAAGACTCACTAGCACCTATACTATGACTCTATAGAGTGATACATAAAACCACATGGCAAAATTTGACAAGATATAGTAGGTCAGCTAATATTTAGTCTAGAGCGATCAAATAGTAACAATTAAACCTAAATAGGAGCATTGAAGTATCATGGATCAGTCACAAGCTAAGGCAGAACAGCCTAAGAAAGTTGAACGGACCCAGATCATGACACCTAAGGAAGCTGCGAAGTATCTTGGGTTTCACCTGGTGACGATTTATCGTCTTTTGAAGAAGCAGGAAATTCCAGCGACCAAAATTGGCGGTC
>CAZOOM010000037.1:9376-23239 GCA_964581425.1 uncultured bacterium
CTATCTGGAAGGGTATTCCGCCGCGTTCGTCGAGGCGCTTCAAAAAAGATATTTTGGATCAGTGGCTTTTGGACCGCATGAAAAAATAAGTTTTCATGGGAAGTCCCGGGCATACCTCGGATAAGAGAGTGTGTCAGATGCCCGGGAACAGGGTCCGCCTCCATGTTGCTGGAGAGAAAGAGTGAGTCACATGCCACCAACCAGGGTGTTTGGACTTATCGAGACGGACTCGGTTTCATAATCAAAAACAGATGTGAACCGAGTTCGTCAGAGTCCTATCGCAACGTTTAAATCTTACCAAGAAATTTTTCTGAGTTATTTCGAAAAAAGATGGTGAGCAATTTTTTGGTAGGGAGATGGCAAGGCTAGTCGCCGCAAATGCTTCAAGGAAACCCACCGATAATTTCTTCTTAGTAGTTTAGGCTTGAGAGTCATTGTTTTTTGAAACACATTCAAAGTAATTCGATATCTTGTAAAGCTGTGCCTCAGAGCAAGCCAAGGTTTTAAGATTTGATCCGGATAAAAATCCAGTTCAATGTCTTCAGGTTTCTCAAATGTTGGAAAAATCCAGAGCCCTGCCCACGGCTGCCCCTGTTTTTGCTGCATCACAAGGACTTGGTTGTGACACCATAAAACCAAAGCAAATCGCGAAAGTGTTGTAATCGTGTCTTTTTTCGAGTTGTAAGGAAAACTCTGAGTTCGATTTTCTTTTCGCGCGCAGCAAACATCTCGCACCGGACATTGAGCACACTTAGGGTTTTCCGGAAAGCATACCGTTGCCCCTAATTCCATCAGCGCTTGATTGAAATCACCCACGCGTGAGTCGGGAAGAATCTTTTCCGCAAGACCCCATAATTCTTCGAGCGTTGTGGATTTCGAAACATCCTGAGTGATGGCAAAGAGCCTTGTCAAAATGCGGATCACATTTCCATCAAGCACAGGTTCCTTTTGGTCCCAGGCAATACTTGTGACTGCTCCTGCGGTGTATCTTCCAATGCCAGGAATCTTGCGCAACATTTTAGCCTGATTCGGAATGATCCCTGCAAATTGCTTGAGAACCGTTTTTGACCCTTCATGAAGGAGGCGGGCTCTTCGGTAATAGCCAAGCCCTGCCCAGGCCTTCATCACTTTTTCACTTGAGGCATTCGCGAGAGATTGTAGGTTTGGAAACTGCTTCATCCATCGCTCAAAATAGGGAATGACTGTTTTGACTTGGGTTTGCTGAAGCATAATCTCTGAGACCCAGATGCGGTATGGGTCCTTATTCTGCCTCCAAGGAAGATCACGGGCATGCTGGTCGTACCATCGAAACAGGGCATTTTGAAACTTTTGTAGCTTTTCAAGGCTGCCAAATGGAGGTTTCAGGATGAAACGCTTCAATTTTTTTTGGGAAGAATGTTCGATCCTCATGAGGTTTCCGCTATAATACTCGAGGAAGGAAAAAGATGAAACCTTATCTTGATTTGTTAAAACACATTTTGGAATCCGGCACGGAAAAGAAGGACCGGACGGGCGTAGGCACCATCAGTACTTTCGGTTATCAAATGCGCTTTGATCTTGCCCAGGGATTTCCTCTGGTGACCACGAAAAAACTGCATCTCAAATCCATCATTTACGAGCTCTTGTGGTTTTTGCATGGTGATACCAACATCCGTTATTTAAAGGATCACGGAGTTTCCATTTGGAATGAGTGGGCCAATCCTGACGGGGATTTGGGTCCTGTCTATGGAAAGCAATGGAGATCATGGCAAGCTAGAGATGGCCGCACATTGGATCAAATTTCCATTGCTGTGGAAACACTTAAAAAAAACCCTGATAGCCGGAGAATTATTGTGAGCGCTTGGAATGTGGGTGAGATTGAAAAAATGGCACTTGCTCCATGTCACTGCCTCTTTCAATTTTACGTTGCTGATGGGAAATTGTCCTGCCAGCTTTATCAGCGGAGTGCGGATGTATTCTTAGGCGTTCCTTTTAACATTGCATCCTACGCGCTCTTGACCATGATGATGGCGCAAGTCACAGGATTGAAATTAGGAGATTTTGTACACACCTTTGGAGATGTTCATATTTATTTGAATCACCTTGAGCAGGTAAAGCTTCAGCTTAGCCGCGAGCCGCGAGCCTTACCCAAAATGAAATTAAATCCTTTGGTTTCTCATCTTTTTGATTTCAAATTTGAAGATTTCATGCTGGAAAATTACGATCCTCATCCTGCGATCAAGGCGCCGGTTGCGGTTTAGTATGAAACAATATCCCAAATCCCAAACTCCAAATCCCAATATTCAACTAAACATTTGGAATTTGCGCAGGTTGGAGCGGGTATGATCTATCACGTGGTTGCTGTGGCCCAAAACCGGGTAATTGGAAAAGATAACAAACTGCCTTGGCATTTTTCAGCGGATCTGAAATTTTTCAAGAATCTGACCATGGGTCAAACGGTGATCATGGGCAGAAAGACTTTTGAGAGCATTGGCAGACCTTTACCGGGAAGACAAAACTTTGTGATCACGCATCATCCTAAACCAGACGCCGAAAATCTTAGGTATTTTAGCTCGATTACGGAGGCCTTTCGTGCGATTCAAACCGAGCAGGGGTTTGTGATCGGAGGCGCGAAGATTTATGAAGCCACGCTCGATCAGGTGGATGGTATTTATCTCACTAAGATCGATGCAGCTTTTGAGGGCGATGCCTTTTATCCTGAAATTCCGGAATCATTTCATGGAGAACCCAAAGAAGTTCTTCATGAAAATCCTCGAATCCAAGTTTTCCTCTATTTACGTTCTCCAAGCCTCGTTTCAAAAAAAAATCCAGCCGCAAACATATGAAAAACCAGGGTGGGTTATGAGCAACTCCTCTCTTTATTTAAAGCAAGTGGAAGTTGGATTGATGAAAAATTTTTCCTATCTCGTCGGGGATACCGAGTCGAAGGAGTGTGTGCTTATTGATCCGGCCTGGGAAGTGGACCGCATGCTGCAACTTGCGGAAGAAGATGGAATGAAAATCACGTCCGGCCTGATTACTCACACTCATTTTGATCACTGCAATAATGTGGATGAGCTTGTGCGCTTAACCGGATCAAAAATTTATATCCACCGAAAAGAAGCGGATACTTTTCGAGGTCTCCAATCGAAGCTTGTGATGACTGAAGAAGGCACGGAGATCAAGGTGGGGAATATTGCCATTTATTGTTTGCATACTCCGGGGCATTCACCTGGGTCGCAGTGCTTTTTGGTTGATGGCCGACTCTTTACCGGAGATACTCTTTTTATCAATGCCTGCGGACGCTGTGATCTCCCCGGTGGTTCAGGAGAGGATTTATATTTGAGTCTTAAACTTTTAGCAAGATTATCAGATGAAACTCAGATTTTTCCCGGACATCATTATGCGGATGAGGTTTTTTCTACCATGGGCCGTGAAAAGAAAACCAATCCTTATTATCAGTGTCCTACGCTTCAGGATTTTTTACGCCGCCGGATGGGGCTTTAGTATAAAAAAATAGAAATAAATTCAAAATAAGGTAAAATGCCGCGATCCAGTGGTAGGGAAATACCGCAAGACTTTTGTATGGAACCAATCCCGCATGAATTTTTCATGAAAGAGGCCGTGAAACAGGCCGTTATTGCTTTGGAAAAAGGGGAAGTTCCGGTCGGTGCGGTGGTGGTCTTTGAAAATAAAATTATTGGGCGAGCGTTTAACCAAATGGAAACGCTTCGAGATCCCACGGCGCATGCGGAAATGATCGCAATGACTCAGGCGTCTGAACATCAGTCGCATGGGAAGCCGGGACATCGGGGATCGCTGGAAAAATGCACGCTTTATGTCACGCTTGAACCGTGTCCCATGTGCGCCGGTGCGCTGGTTTGGACCAAGTGCACCAATCTTATTTATGGTGCCAGGGATTCTAAGGCTGGCGCTTGTGGAAGCCTTTATCAGATTACTCAGGATGATCGTTTGAATCATCGGCTTCAAGTTGTAAGCGGTGTCATGGAAAACGATGCCCGTACTTTGCTGCAAGAATTTTTTCGTACTTTGAGAAAAGAGAAGAGATAGAAATAAGGGTTAAGGGGTAGGGGATAAGGGATAAAAACTTAAATCGCCCATAACCCAAGACTTGGTTTTTATATATGGTTGAGTGCCGTACAAAAGAGCTGTACGTTGGTATTGCCAGTGATGTAGAAGAGAGAATTCATCAGCATAATCAAGGTCGAGCGTGCAGATACACAAAATTTCGCCGACCGGTGATATTGATTTATCAAGAAACGTGTGGCAATTACCACGAAGCAAAAAAACGGGAAAAAGAAGTTAAAAAATTTTCCCGTGCCAAGAAGTTGGCATTAAAAGATCTCTCGACTCGTAATTAAAGCTGATTTTTACGAGTCTCGAGATCCAAAAAATTTGCGCTTCGCGAATTTTTTGGAGAGGTCGCATAGCCCGGTCTAGTGCGCCCGCTTGGAAAGCGGGTAGGCCCGAAAGGGTCTCCAGGGTTCGAATCCCTGCCTCTCCGTTTTTTGCAAAGCAAAAAACGGAGAAGTCTCGCCCTCCCGCCGTTTTATACGATTGATCTATAAAACGGCAGGAGAGGCGGACTCTCCGAATTATCTAAAAGCAAAGTGCCGGATCAGCCTATAAAACAATAATGTATTATGGTTACATTCTGCTCAATGAAGCAAAGACCAGAACATATACGGGCGTAGCTAAAGACGTTAATGATCGGTTGAAAGCGCATAACACCGGCAGAGTCAAATCTTCGAGTCCATATCGGCCTTATAAAATTATTCATACGGAATCGTTTGAAACGTTGAAGGAAGCTCGGCAAAAAGAGAAGTTTTATAAATCAACGACTGGACGGCGAAGAATAAAAGAAATGTTTTTGTGATTTGAATCCATAATTGAATAGATGCAATTTTTTGTTTAACAGGTCGCCGAAGCAATATTGATTTGCTGAGGTTGACGTAAAAGAAGAAAATTTCTTCAAAAGGAGAGAAAATGAGAGCGTGGATTTTTGCGGTTTTGATGGCTTTGATGGTTCCCGGACTTGTGAGCGCTGAAACAGCGGATCAAAAAGCTAAGCCTTCTGCGCGCCAAGTGGAAAAAGATAAAATTGCCAAAGCTCACAAGAAAAAGAAAGCCGCTAAAGCCACGAACCATCAAGCAAAGAAGTCAGCTAAAAAAGAGAAAAAGGCTAAAAGAAAGGCAAGCAAAAAGAAGGCTGCTGAAACAACAGAGGCAGCACCTGTTCAAGAAGCAGCGCCCTCTGTTCCTTCTCAACCTAAAACCGAAGAGCAGTTATTAGTTCCTCCTCCTGTAACTGCGGAAACTGTAGCAACTGAGGTTAATTCAGCTACTCAAACACAGACACAAGAAGCAACTCAAACAACTCCTCCAGCGCAGCCTAGCTAAAGAGATAAATTTTTATAAAGCACGCCCTAATCTGGGCGTGCTTTTTTGTTTATGGCTCTTGATGAAACTAAGATCGCCTTTTCTGGTAATTCCCGGATTTATGGATTGAGTCTGGTGCAGAATTTCCCAGGGTTCTGAGACACGCTCGCGAGACTGAGTGGCCCTTCGACTCTGCCGTCGGCGGTTCATCGGCTCCAGCGGCCGAGTGACCGCCTGCGCTCTCGCGCTTCGATCCCGCTGCTTTGTATTGGATACAAAGCAGCGGGAACCTAGCTCGAAGCGCTCCGAGAGCTGGCGTCGTCGAAGTCTCTTGCCGAGCGAAGCCGAGCGCGCGAGCGAAAATTTTCACGCTGGGAAAATTTGAGCGGCGGGGAAGAATCTCTGGGAAATTCTGTGCTATTTTTAATAGAAAAAGTGAGAATTGTCAGATCGCCTTTTCGATTCCCATCCGCTTGAGTTTTCCGTACAATCATGACGAGCGTTGCCTCAAAACTTCAATAACAGATTTTCGTTGGAGTCAGGCACTGCACACCCATTTAAATAGGATAGATGCGGTACTCATCTCATCACTCAGGGGTTTTATGACCGATGCGATATCCATTCAGCATTTGAGCAAATCTTATCGGAGCTTGAAAGCGCTTGATGAGATTTCCTTTGATGTTGCTGACGGCGAATTTTTTGGTTTTCTTGGGCCTAACGGAGCGGGAAAAACCACCACCATTAGCGCCATCACAGGGCTGGTGAATTTTCAGCATGGAAGCATCCGTGTGTTTGGTCATGATGTCATGCGCGATTATCGCAAAGCAAGGGCTTTGATCGGGCTTGTCCCTCAAGAGTTTAATTTTGATCCCTTTCTTTCCGCAGAGCAGATTCTCGAATTTGAGGCAGGCTACTTTGGAATTCCGTGGAAAGAAGCGCAAAAAAGGGCCCGGGAACTTTTGGAATATTTTGAAATTTGGGACAAGCGTCAGGAAGGCTATAAAAAACTTTCAGGCGGAATGAAGCGCCGCTTGTTAATTGCACGAGCCCTGATGCATAAACCTAAAATACTAATTTTGGATGAGCCCACGGCCGGAGTAGATATTGAACTGCGTCATCAACTGTGGAGTTTTTTTCGAAAGATCAACCAAGAAGGCATCACGGTCATTTTGACCACCCACTACATTGAAGAAGCAGAACGGCTTTGTAACCGTATCGGTGTGATTCACAAAGGGAAAATTGTAGCTATGGAAAATAAGGACACGCTGATACGCAAAATGGGCGGAGATGAAGTGGATCTCTTTTTGAAGAAAAAAATGATAGGCGTTCCTCCAGGATGGCAGAATTTGGGCGCCACCTTGGAAGATGACGGTATGAGAATTCGTCTTTTGGAAAAAGAGGGCGCTATTAACGCTGTTTTTAAAGAACTCTGTCAGTATGGGATTGAAGTCGATCATCTCGAAGTGCGTCGCCCGACGTTGGAAGACGCCTTTCTGAAAATGATCAGAGAATAAGTATGAAACTTAACATTGGATTCTTGACATTAGTTCGCCGCGAAATTTATCGGTTTTTTTCGGTGTTTCGCCAGACGATTTTTCCTCCCGTGATTTCAAGTCTGCTTTATTTCTTTGTCTTCGGCTATTCTCTTGGAGCACGGATGCCGACGATGCATGGCATGAACTATCTTCAGTTTCTAGTTCCCGGGTTTATGATGCTGACCATTATTGAAAGCTCATACACGAATACTTCAAGCTCTCTTTTTATTTCTCGCTGGGCGAACAATATCGAAGAGCTTCTCGTGACGCCGATTTCTTACATTGAAATGGTATTTGCGATCCTGATCGGCGGTCTTGTGCGCAGTTCCATCATTGCGCTTGCGGTGTATGGAGTTTCGTTCTTCTTTGCGCCCACACCGATTTTGCACCCTTGGGCCATGATTTTTTTTATGGTTTTTGTATCACTTATTTTTTCTTCCATGGGAATCATCGTTGCTCTTTTTGCGGAAGAATTTGAACATCTGTCCATGGCAACCACTTTTTTTATTACACCGCTCATTTATCTCGGGGGAGTTTTCCATTCCATCGAAATGGTGCACGGGGTTATTCGCACTATCACGCTTTGTAATCCCATGTTCTACTTAATTAACGGGCTGCGTTATTCCATGGTGGGATTTTCAGATACGTCTTTGATCTCCTCATGTCTTGTAGTCGCAAGTTTGTTCTTAGTTTTATTTTCCGTGGCTGTCTATTTATTTAAAATTGGATTTAAATTAAGGAAATAATATGCTGACCTCCTTTCTTATCCGAAAAGATCAGACTTTACACAGCGATGTTTCCCGGGCAGAACTGTTGCGTGCTTTAAATGAAAAAGACAGTCTGCTTTGGGTGGATTTGCAAAATCCTAATGATTTCGAAGTGGAAATTTTAATCGAAGTTTTTAATTTTCATCCTTTAGCGATTGAGGATTGTTTAAACGATCACTCTTATCCCAAGATCGATGAATACGAAAACCATCTTTTCATGGTCACGAATTTGTGTACGCTCAATGCCACTGAAAAACCGAGTGTGTTTGGTATGAATCAGCTCGAACTCGATATTTTTTCGGGGCGTAACTTTCTTGTTACGGTCCATAAGGAATCGATTCCCGCGGTGGCTACCGTCATGGATGTCTTTCGCAAGCGCCCAGGCTATTTTGCTGAACATGGTGCCGAGTTTCTGCTCCATGCGACCTTAGATCATTGCGTTGATTCCTTTCAGCCGGTTCTGGAATACTTTGATGAACGCGTGGATGCGCTTGAAGACGAAGTGTGTAATGAAAATGAGCCTCACTTTCTTGAGAACTTTATGCAAACTAAAAAGGACTTATTTAAACTTCGGCGAGTAATTATGCCGCAGCGTGAGATGCTGGGATATTTAACCCGGCACCCGGCAGAATTTATCTCTAAAAAACGCGTCGTTTACTACCGTGATATTTATGACCATCTTGTTCGGTTGCAGGAAGTTGCTGAAAGCCATCACGAATCACTGACGGCAGCGCTTCAGGCCTATTTTTCTTATTCGAGTCATCGCTTAAATGATGTCATGAGACGCCTAACGGTTTTAGCCACTCTCGCAACACCGGTTTTGATTATCGCCAGTCTTTACGGAATGAATTTTCATCACATGCCGGAATTGCACTGGAAATGGGGATATCCTTTTTCCATTTTCTTGATGTTCGGAATGTCCGCGGCGCTTTTGATTTGGATGAAGCAAAAAAAATGGATTTGATCAATTCTTGCAGGATGTGGCATGAGCCCCGCTAAACCTCCGTTCAGTTTTTATGGTCTCACCTTGAGCGAAGGTGAAAAACTCGTTCAAGATCTTGGGTTTCCCAAGTACCGTGCGCTTCAGCTGCTTGAATGGATTTATCACCGCCAAATCACAGACTTGTCCGAAGCTAAAAATCTCCCGAGTGATTTTAAAAAAAGCTTATCGCAGTTGGGGCCTGTTGCCTCGCTGTTACAAACCGAAGTCAAGGATTCTGGAAACGGAGAATCCATCAAATATCTTTTTCGTACCGCGGATGAGCGGCTTTTGGAGAGTGTCTTGATCACTCAAAAAGATCGGCGCACGGTTTGTGTGTCGACTCAGCTTGGGTGCAAGGTCGGATGTGTGTTTTGTGCCAGCGGAAAAGGAAAATTTGGAAGAAATCTTTCTGCGGGGGAAATCGTTGAACAAGTAGCGCGTATTGAAAAGCACTCGGGCCGCATTACGAACATTGTTTTCATGGGCATGGGAGAACCGTTGGATAATTTTGACGCTACCATGAAAGCGCTTGAGATTCTGCAGGCGGAGTGGGGATTTCGTTTGGGCGGAAGACGCATCACGGTTTCGACTTCAGGCATCACGCCTAAGATCAAAGAGTTTGTGGAAAAAAATGAAGGGCGTGTGCGGCTGTCTGTTTCACTTCATGCTGCTGATGACGCCAAGCGCACCGAGCTGGTGCCCATCAATAAAAAATACAATCTTAAAGAACTGGTTGAGACGTTAAATAGTATCCGCGAAGATCTCAAGCGCAGCATTACGTTTGAATACACTTTGATTGCGGGTGTGAATGATTCAGAGAAAGATGCGCTTGGAGTAGCTCGGATTGCCGCGCCCCTTGCAGCCAAAGTCAATGTGATTCCTTACAATCCGATTCGTGAAATGGAATTTAAAACGCCAAGCCAGGAAAGCATTGACCGGTTTCAGAATATTTTAGAGAGCCGGGACATTCGCGTCACTATTCGCCAAACCGCAGGACGCGATATTCATGCTGCGTGTGGGCAACTGCGTCTCGACCGAGAGCAAGAGCGAGAGCTAAGTGGTTAGCGAAAAGCGTTAAGCGTTAGAACCAAGATGTATTTGCATTCCATAAAGCATCTTACCCACCTCATTACTTTTATTCTCTAGATCTGAGAAATCAAGGGCTGATAAAATCCCTAAATCTAAACAGACAAGCATTAAATATTTAACTTCCTCTAAGGAAGCATCTGCGATGTTTAAAAAATGGAGAAAATCTTTTCGGCTTTTTCGTTTATGCCCCTCAACAATATTACAAGGCACAGACAAGATAGCTCGACGTATTTGACTTGTGATTCCAAATTTTTCTTCCATGGGAAAGGCCCTGGATTGTTTATAGATTTGCAACACAAGCTGATGAGCTTTTTGCCACACGAATAAATCCTTGAAAGTTTTTACTTTCTTTTTCATAACGCCTTTCGCTTATCGCTTTCCGCTTGTTTTTGAAGTTGCTGACTGAACCACCCCCCGGTCATTCCATCCAACAGTGCTGTGAGCTCCTCGATGCGCAGATGACGGTCCATTTGCTCCTGGCTCTCAGGCCGGTCATGGGCCGTGAACATTTCAAGTTGAAGGCGTCTTCGTTCAAAATAAATTCGGTTGGCTTCGGCCAAAAGATCTTGGCGAAGTTCGACCATCATTTTTTCCCGCGAATCAATCGAAGTCTGGGCGCTACTCCAAATAAAATCTCCCAAATCCCAGCTAACCTGAGCGTCCCAACCGCGCGTCACGTCATCGGGGCCTTGAAAGTATTTTCCGCTTGTAGTGCTTAGCGAACTGCTTGATGACAGATCTTTTCCAAAGGAAAACGTAGGAAGCACTGCAGCGATACGGGAACTCCAGTGCCAGCGCTGAATTTTTCCATTTCCCACATCAGCGTAGTGCTCTACAGCTTTTTGGAGTTCGTTGGCCGTGGGTTCAAGAAGGGTGATTCGCTCGTAGCGCGAGAGATCGAATGAGGGCGCTTGAACATCGAGAGGACGGGGAAGATCCGGGATCAAAGGATATTCCCAAACATCATGAGAAGTAACGGCCGAAAGTTTCTCAGCAGGATTTTTTATTAGCGCCAACCCCAGTATTTTGGTGTCTGAAATTCCATGATAGAGTTCGCGCCATTTTTTGAGCAGACCGTCAAACTGATAAACGCCTTTTTCACTCGCAGCAAATAATTTTTGAGAAGTAGCACTGAAAGCGAGATATTTTAATTCCGCTTGTTTGAGGCCCGAGAGAGGCAATCGTACCCAGTGATTGCCGCGATCGCGGCTTTCAAACACGCCTTGAGAAGTGGCTAACCACATCACGGCTTCAGAAACTTCACTGATTAAAAGATCATGCAAAAGAAGCGATGCAGATGGTACAAAATCAGAATCTTCAAGAACATTTTCCGTTTCCGTCCTGGATTCTAAATCCATGGATGTTTTGGATAAAGCTAAGATCTCTTTGAAAGTAATGAGATCTGAAGACCGGAAAAGTTTATTTCCTGCAGCAAGAAAAAGTTCTTTGGATGAGAATCGAAGAATCGAAATGGGTTGATTACGAAAATACAAAAATGGGAACCAAGTGCGGCCATTGTCATCTGATTCCATTAATCCCTCGCGCGTGCCAAGAAACCAATGCTCAGGATCTTCAGGAAGAATCGCCAACGAAAGAAAATGATTTTCATTTGCGGATCTTGCAGAATAAAGAGTGCTCCACTTGTGATGATCAAAAGAGTAGCGCAAAACCTTTTGATCGGTAAGAGCGATTAGAGAGTTTGGAAGATCCTTACTGAAGATCAATTTTTGAATTTTAGATGCACCGGTTTGGATTCCCAAATTTTTCCAATTTCCGGCGGACGAACGCTCAAAGACTTGATAATCCGAAGCAGCTAATAGCACAGAGCCTTTTTCTGGACTGGCAATGATAGAACGAAAATCTCCAGTCGCAGGTGCGGAATCGAGACGCTGCCAGGATTCTCCCCAAAGAATCGGAAGTACACTGAGAAGGCAAAGCACAAACAGCAAAATAGGTTTTTTCATTTTAAGGGATCTCTCTTTCGTGAATTTATGAGGGAACGACTTACGAGGGGCGCTAGAGCTTATTAATGAAGGGGATTAATATGCTAATTATGAATAAATAATATACTAAATATATAATAATGTCAAGTCTTATTGATTTTTCTCGATATCCTGACGGTTTTGCCGTAATCTAATCCGCATTTTTCAACGGCCTAAAGGCTTACCACAAGGACTGTTACCATGGGATTTCGCTGCGGAATTGTTGGGCTTCCGAATGTCGGAAAGTCTACGATCTTTAACACACTTTCAAAGGCCAAGGCAGCTGCTTCCAATTATCCGTTTTGCACCATTGATCCTAATGTGGGTATCGTGACTGTGCCAGATGTTCGCCTGGATAAACTCACTGAGCTTTATCATCCGCAAAAAACCACTCCCACCACCATTGAGTTTTATGACATTGCCGGACTTGTCAAAGGCGCATCTCAAGGAGAGGGACTCGGAAATCAATTTCTCGGACACATCAAAGAAGTCGACGCCATTCTTCATGTGGTACGGTGTTTTGATGATCCCAATATTATTCACGTCTCCGGAAGCGTGGACCCGATTCGCGATATCGAAGTGATTGATACCGAACTTTGCTTGAAAGATTTAGACACCATGGCAAACCGTTATCAAAAAACAGACAAGCTTGCGCGGTCCGGAGACAAAGACGCGCGCGAACTCATGCCGGTTTATGACAAAGTCAAAAAATCTTTGGAAGAGGGAAAAACCTTACGGCGCCTGGATTTGACTGAAGATGAAAAACTTAAAATTCGTGATCTGCAGTTTCTCACTCTCAAGCCTTTGATGTACTGTGCTAATGTGGCAGAGTCAGATCTTCCAAACGGGAATGACTGGGTTCGCAAAGTCGAAGCTCATGCTAAAGCAGAAGGCTCCCAGGCGGTCATGATTTCAGGTAAAGTGGAGTCTGAGCTTGTGGAACTTCCTGTCGAAGAACAAAAAGAATTTTTGGATTCATTAGGTCTCAAAGAACCAGGTCTCAATGTCTTGATCCGTGCAGGCTATGAACTTTTGAATCTCATTACGTATCTCACCGCCGGAGAAAAAGAAGTGCGAGCTTGGACAATCCGCAAGGGGACCAAGGCGCCTCAGGCAGCGGGCGTGATCCATTCAGATTTTGAGCGAGGGTTTATCCGCGCAGAAGTGATGAAATACTCTGATCTGATTTCTCTAGGTACTGCCGCCGCGGTCAAAGAAAAGGGCCTTCTTCGTATCGAAGGTAAAGAATATGAAGTGCTTGACGGTGACATCATGCTCTTTCGTTTTAATGTCTAAATTTGATCAAAGGCTCTTTTAATTTCGTGATCAGGCACTAGCAAAAACTAGTATTCTTAAAAAAATTAAACTTTCTCTTGCGTCAACATTAATTCTTCTTTATCATCTTGCAACATCATTCAATTCGAGGTGTTGCAGTAAATGATGTTGTCTGTATCTTTACCCAGATCTGCTAAAGCTTCCAAGATACTCTCTTCTCTTCTTTCGATTACGCTTTTTAGTTTCAATATCATCATTCCTCCCCAAGTGTATTCTTTTTCAGAACAATCTGCAGTCGCACGATTTTCTCTTCCGCCAGAACTTGGAAAAATTGAAATCGATCGCTCACAAAATTTAAAACATCGTTCAAGGGAATCCTTAGTGATCCTGATCCAGGATGCGCATGGAAGCGCCGAGGCTCAAAGATCCATTCAAAAAATCCTAAATTATTCTCAGGAAAAATTTGGCATTACACAAATTGCGATCGAAGGAGCTGAGGGGAAAGCAGATACGCTTTTACTTCAGACTTTTCCTGATCACAAAAGTTTAGAGAAAGTGATTCAGAGTTATGTGGATCAGGGGGAACTCTCTGGTGCCAGCGCTTACGCTATTCTGAGTCAGCAGAAAACAAATGTGATCGGATTAGAGAACTCTAAGCTTTATGATCAAGGCTTGGCTTATTATCTCGCTGGACTTGAAATTCAGAAAATGCAGCTCGAAAAACTTCTCAAGATCGAGCAATCGCTTGATGAGGACAGGGTCGTTCGCGGCGGGCCGGACCAGCGAGGAAGGGCCATGCCCAACCATCGCCTGCATCATCGCCATCGTGTCGGGGATGTCGGTCAGCGAATGCT
>CAZOOM010000038.1:0-23016 GCA_964581425.1 uncultured bacterium
CTACCTCGTCAAAATCGATGACCAGGGCCAAGTAAGTTTGGAGCTGCAGAATCCTTCGCCGACGATTGAGGCGTTGCGGGATCAGGCGGCACAAGTTCAGATTGAATACGCGACTAAGCTGGAAAATCTGAATATTACCTCCGCGGAGCTTTCCGCTGCGCACACTGCGGCGGCTCAAAAGTTGGGGCTGGTTCTGGCTCAGGCCAAAGCTCTGGGATACAAGGCGCTTGAAGTTCGGGCGGCGTTGGCGATCGATGCGATCGGTAAAGCTGCGGTGGTGACGGCGGCGTGGATCGAATCCCGTGACAGCAACGGCGAGATTCTTTACTCGAAGAGCGTGGCTGCTGTGACGGCTCAGCTCGCAGAATTACGGGACTGGATCGCGACGGTTAAGCAAAATCTGCTTTTGAATGCCCATACCGCTTTTCTGATGGACGATAACCGGTTTTTGAACGGGCTCATGAAAATCGAAGATGGGATGGAAGAGATTGTGGTCAGCGTCGAGTACGCTCATCTCTCGGATCCGTTCCGCCATTTGGGGGATGGAACTACCGTGGATCAGGTCAAAGCTTTGCTCGTGACGTTTCAGGCGGATTGGCAGACTCTCCGCACGAAAGCGGTGTCTTGGAATCTTACTTCGCTTGTGACGGAGCTCGATACCATGACAGCTCAATTCATTTCGAGTATCAACGAGCAAATTAAAAACCACGGCGGATAATTTTTCCAAGGGCGATTCTTTTTAAAGAACCTTCTTTGATGCGTTTTAAGGATGCAAAGACAAGAATCGATCAACTTATCTTTTTTCTGCCAATCTGTTTCTTCCCAGATTAACAGAGAATTGTTTATCAGATTTTATTTTAGATGCCCTTGAAGCGGCGATGGTAATCCTGGTCTCAAATTTTAAATATCTTTCAAGGAGAATCCCAAGAATGCAAAATCAGAAATCAGTAAGTTTTAAAGTTGTCGCCGGTGTCATTAATTTGTTTTTTATTTTTTCCCAGTTTTCGGGCATGCCTCTTTTTGCAGAACCTTTGACAGCCAAACAAACAGAAGAACTCCGTCCAGTGATTTCCTTAGCAAAAGCTCAAGCTTCTCTTGAAGTAATAAATACGGTTCCGGAACTGCCAAATGCGACAGAGTCGTTCATTGAAAAACCGTTAAGCCTTGCCTCTGTTTCTGATCCCCAGATTACAATCCTTGTCACTAAACCTCATCGCAAATCCGAATCAAGTAATAACCCGGATGTTTTTTACAATGTCGAAAAAGGTCAGATGGTTCTTTATATTTATAAGGCCAAGAACCAATATGAGAAAAGAGTGCTCACTCTTCAGGATTCCAACATTCGAAGTAATGGAGATATCCAAAATTTTCAGGTGTCTGATGATGGGGAGTTTATGGTTACGCTGACAGCTTTGTCGGCGTATGGCACCAAGCTGGAAGCCAACTCAACCGAGACTAAGAAACTCATCACTCTTGACGCGAAAAGCCAAGGCAGTTTTGTTTCCGTGAAGGTTGGATCTCAGGAAATTGTTTTGTCTTCTTCGCAAAAGACAAACTTTTATTTTGATCGTACTTCGATGCTCTCGACCGGTGTTAGAACAACGAATACGGTCTCTTTCTTGCCGGTGAATGCACTTCAGGCATCATCGAATCCCAATTACTATTTTTCATTTTTATCGTCTTCGCTGGAACAGAAGACAGTTACGGTATTTCGAAAGATTGGAAATTATCGGTTTGAAGAGATGGCAAAGGTGTCTGTGGATTTTAAAGCCCTGCTTCATGCGGATATTTCGAAAGATGGAAAGTATGTCATTTTTCAATCAACCGCTTGGTCTGGAGGTGGCGAGGTTTCAATTCATGATTTAACGACTTATTCGAACCAATCTGTTTTTGCTAAATATCAAACCTTTGACAGTCTTGAATATAAAAATGACGAACTTATCTTAAAGACTACAGTAGGTAATCAAACTCAAACTGTTATTAATCTTCACGATCTAGAATGGCGGCCAATGGCTGGCATGACGCAAGCGCGCTCCAATAAAGATTTCTATTTTGCTTCAGATGCTCAAGGCAACGTGGTGATCTACAAGAGAAACGGAGCGGGAGGCTTCGAGAAAATTCAGGAGCAAACTTTTAAAGAGCCTTTCGTGAAAGCCAATTTTGATGTGTCAGCGGATGGGAAGTTTTTCACCTTGGGAGTTCGTGTTCGAAATGTATGGGATTGGGACCATCCATTTATCGATTACAATTCGGTAGCCATGCTTGACGGAAACGCGGTTTCGAAAAAGTGGGTGATGGATTCCAATCGCGGCCAATTTCAAGGCGCAGAATTTTTATCAGATAAAATCCTTTTTCATACCTCAGAAGAATCGATCGAAGTGGATCCCGTTGCTCTGAAAGAAGTTTATCATCCTGTCAGGGAGTATTTGATTCAATTAAGCGGTTTTTCAAAATTGGCAGAGCTTTCTAGCGGTCGGTTCATGCTATTTACCGATTCTGGAGAACAACGCGCGATTAACAGCGATGGTTTGATCGAGTTTAGCGGGCGTAGTACGTTCAAAAGCAATGCTTTGAGAATTATTAAAGATGAACAAGGTATTCTAAAGCACTTTGAGTGGTTTCCGGTTCGATATTCTGTCATGGACCCCTTGGTAAAGTCGATTCTCTATCCGGAGTTGATTGATGATCACTATGAAATTAGAAAAGAAGAGGTTTATGACAATAATCCAAACAACTCAGGCGCTTTGCTCGAAACCAGACTTTGGGATCCAAAGACGGGAATTTTAAAAAGTATCGATGCGCGGAGTGGCCAAGTCACAGAAACAGTGGTCCAAAATAAGATAGAGGATGGAAAAGTAACCAGTGAATTTGATGGCGGCTGGGATCCACTCAGGATGGCCTTTCAGAATAAGGCTCTTTTCACAGTGGGAAAAGATGCCGCAGGGAAAATGCTTTCTGTTAGCGTTTTAAATGATAAAAATCAGAAACTGACCGTTCTTGCACGCGGCGAATTAGATCTTGTCCAAGTTGATTGGACAAAAAACTTAAATCATACCCGAGAAGAATTTCTTAAAGCTTTAAACGATGATCTTTTGGTGCACGACACTGATCGACCTATTTCGGATTCGGCTATCCCTGCGGACAGCAGTTTTCCTTATAGCTTTTCCTATTATCTTGAGAATGCAAATTCTAAGGATGTGTTTTCGTTAGATCGTTTGCGTGTCCGGGTTTCAAACCAGCTCACAGATATTGCGACGCTCAAACCCAAAATTTCCTCGGATGGAAAACTTTTTCTAACCTCCCCAGCGCCCCAGGGGAACCTTCAGGAATTTGAACTGATTCCTAGCGCAGAAGGATTTACTTTAAAAAAGATTTCTTCTCAGGCTATTGCCGAGTTTACGATAGATTTTCAGTCTCCTTTGCACGTCTCTCTTTTTCAGGATGGAAGTTATCAGGTGGTGGTGGATGGGCAATCTTATTTAAGTCATTCATCCGGGATGATCGAACTTCCCAATGGAAACGATTTAAAGATGATCTTTTCTGAAAACCAGCCGCAGAAAATCTTGGTTTCAAATTCGACCGGAACTGCGACTATTGATTTAGAAAATATAGGGAATTTTAGAATTCAAAAAATAACTCTTTCGGATCAGCTAGGAAAAATTCAATTTGAGAATACTTTTAATTTCAATGGAGGAGTACACACACTGATTCTTTACGGACCCGATGGAAAAGTGACGCAAAAAATCGTGGAATATGGTTATCGTTCGGAAAATCTCTCTGTTTTGGTCCCGTCTTTGCTGTCTTCCAATATCTTCTCGTATGCTTTCTTAAATAGACCTTTTATCCGTGTCGATTATGCAGGCGATGCCTTGGATCGAATCACTCATTACACAGCTGATGGAAAAATTTACAGCTATTTTCAAATCGGAGCTTTGGATTTGTCCATGCAAATCACCGATTTTTCCAAGATGGGAGCAAAGACAATTGAAGCTTTAAGAAGGCTCACTCAAGATGATCAATGGGTTTTTTTAACTCAGAATTTCTCGCACATCGAAGACTTGTACGATTTTTCGCTATCAGAAGTAAAGCTTAACGAAATCAGATTTACTTACTCCCAATCCAGCGCTCGAGTCCAAGATAATGGCAGACTTGTCGCTGAATTTTCTTCTGTTTGGAATCCTGTAAGCAACGCTTATGAAACACGCCACTATGATTTATCGATCGACCCTCAAGGACTTCTGATATTCGGTGATGCTGTTTCTTATCTCAGCGAGACTAAGGTGGATCTTCAAGGTGGCCTGAAACTTCAACTCTTGAAAGGTGGGATTGAATTCCGTATTTTTCAAGGGGATCAACTTTTAAAAAGTGATCAATCTGGAATCATTACATTTCAGGATGGGTCAAAGATTCGTGCGGAGTGGAGCAAAGATCATAAGTTAGAAACGCTGGTGATTTTAGGTGAGAAACAATTGGAGACGCGAGTGCTCTTTGAGCTTGGCAAGGACGGTATTTATCGTGTGGTGGAAACTCAAACGTATGATCAAAAAGCGTTTTTAATCGAACGGCAATTTTTTAACTATCAGGACGGGGCGTTTTTTGATGAAAAGCTGGACTCTAACGGAAATCAGGAACTTGCCACTTTTCAAATTCTCAAGGAAAGAAACGGCCTTTCAAATCATTTGGGAATTCAAGACGGAAAAGTGGTTCCCATGAGTCTGGAATTTCATGATCTTTATTTGGTGATGAATTATAAATCGGGTGTGCTGAGCGATATCAAACATTATGAAGGCAGCGAAACTTATCAGGTGCTGACTCGCGGTTCTCTTGATGTTGCCGATTTTGACTTGATTGAAATTCAAAATCGCACCGTGGAAGAGCTTAAGCGCTCGATCGGAAACGAGTGGCTCATCCACATGGGTGAAAAGCTGATAACCGATGCAGGTGTCAGTTACGTAGCCACCGAGATCAAAGGAAATCAGCTGGGAATTCGAAGGCTGAGTTCCAGTGGAGGAATTCTGCCTACAATTTATTGGACCGAAGCGTTTAGCGATGAGAATGCTCTTACGATCAAACTTCCAGTTGCTAACGGTAAAACCGAAACCTATCAAATCTTTCTTGAGGATAATGGTAATCTTCGTTTGCAGTTATTCAAACCATAAGGTTTTTGACCCTGGACGTGCAAAATGAATGGGAATCATTTTTGAACTGCCGCCAGATCATGGTATACTACGCCCCAATATTAAACATTTGGAGTGCTTATGTCGGGTAAAAAAGTTTTGATTGTGGATGACGAAGAAGACGTCAGGATCTTTTTAAAAGATTTCCTGGACGAACATGATCTTCAGGTTTTTACTGCAGCGAACGGGCTTCAGGCCCTTGAGGTTCTTCAAACTTTCCCTGCGGATATTGTTTTACTTGATATTATGATGCCTGAAATGGACGGCCTGGAATGTCTCAAGCATATCAAGAAAAAGTACCCTCATATGACTACCATCATGATTTCTGCCATCAAGGATGATACCAAAATTGAAGTGGCTCAAAAATTGGGAGCTTATAATTACATTGTGAAGCCCTTCAGCCTTCAGTACCTTGAGTCGGAACTGATGAAGCTTCTGCGCTGATTTCTCCGGATTTAATTTCTCCAAAGTGGAAAAATGAAAAAGCTTTTGGCCTACGATCTTGACGGAACCCTCATCAATACCGGAGAAGATATCGCTCATTCGATTAATTTCATGCTGCGTGAAATGAAATTTCCAGAGTTAAGTCATTCCGAGATTTTTGGCTATGTCGGGCAGGGGCTTCATCACCTCATCGGATGCTGCATGAAAAATGAGGACCGAAAACTCATTGAGCGTGCGGCAAAAATTTACCGCGCTTATTATCAAGAGCACATGCTGGACCACAGTCATCTTTATCCAGGAGCGCTTGAATTTCTCCAGACTTTTCGGGATAAAAAACAGGTTTTGATCACGAATAAGCCGAACCCGTTTGCACTGGATATGCTCAAGACCCTCGGAATTGATGATTTTTTTATCAAAATTGTTGCCGGAGATCAGGAGTTTCCGCGAAAACCAGATCCTTCGGCCATGCTTTCCATTTTCAAGAGTGAAAAAATTGCAGCTCAAGATTCGGTGATGATCGGAGACAGTTTGATTGATCTTGAAATGGGTCGTAAAGCAGGAATGACTTGCGTGATGTTGTCGCATGGATTTACTTCGGAAGCTATTTTGCGACAAGCCAAGCCAGAGGGTCTTTGCCGCGACTTTAATGAACTTTTAGAATTTTCTCGAACAGAAAAGTGGTGAAGCATGACTGAAACTTTTGTTTTCTCTCGCAATGCAATTAAAGAAGGTGATTTGGTCTTGCTTTGGTTTGAAGCCAAAGAAGTAAGTTACATGGTGGAGGTGACTCCGGGGAAACGCGTGAACATTCACTGCGGCCCCTCGCTTGCGGTCGATGATTGGATTGGAAAACAATTCGGAGAAAAAGTTATTTGTCAGCACGATGTGGGTTATCTCCTGAAACCTTCTACCGAAGATTTAATGATGAAGGCCTCGCGTGAAAGCGGAATCATCTATCCTAAAGATGCTGGATTTCTGATTATGCGTCTTGGAATCAAACCCGGATGCCGCGTGCTTGAAATTGGAACGGGATCAGGATCCTTAACCTTAGCACTTGCCACAGCTGTTCAGCCCACAGGCAAAGTGATCAGCTTTGACCGGCGTTTAGATCTTCCCCAAAATGCAGTTAAAAATATTCGACGTGCCGGACTCTCTGATTTTGTAGAGTTTCGTCAGCGGGAATCAGGTGAGCCCATTCCAGAAAAAGATTTTGATTTGGCCATACTCGATATTCCCACGCCATGGGAAGAAATTGCTGTGGTCAAAGAAGCTTTGAATGGGGGCGCCAGAATCGCGGCATTAAATCCCACTTTTAATCAAATTGAAAAAGCGGCAGAAGCCATGAGGGCGGCTGGGTTTATACGTGTGGAAGCAGTCGAACTCCTTGAACGGCCCATACTTGCCAGAGAAGGTAAGACTCGTCCTGTTCAGCGCATGGTTTCTCACACCGAGTTCATTGTCTTTGGTCTCAAAGTTCTTTAAGTTTTTAGACCTGGAACGGACAAAGAAATTTTAGGATTTTTTTTGAGACTTTTCCATTGATTATCCTTTCTGTGTTTGATAAACTTTCTCCACTCGTAATCATTAATTTTTCACTCTTCACAAAATAGAAAAAAGGAGAACACATGTTGGGTTCTAAAGCGGTAAAACTGGTTGCGATTTTGGCGATAACGACTTTCGCTTTTGGGTGCGCATCTAAGAAATTTGTAAAACAGCAGGTGACTCCTGTGCAATCTCAACTCGCAGTTTTGACAGATGAAGTTGCGAAGTTAGATGAAGCGATTCAGGACATGCGTGGTCAGGCCGCAGCAGCTCCTTCAGGGATGAGTGCACGTTCTCATTCAGATGGTGCCCGAGTTTCAGGTGGTGTGTACCGAACGCCTTCTGGATTTGAGCTTCCCTCGGTTGACATTCAGAGAGCCCTCAAGGGAGCAGGATTCTATCATGGCAATGTTGACGGTAAAGTTGGTCCGGCAACTGAAGCTGCCATTCGCGCCTTTCAAGAAGCCAATGGACTTGATGCTGATGGAATTTGCGGAAGAAACACCTGGGAGAAACTTAAGCAGTACCTTAGCACCGTAAAATAATCGATTCTGATTCGATTGAAATTGACCGCCGGGTTGCACCAGTTGCGATCCGGCGGTTTTATTTTTAATCATCAATTAAAATTGATTAATAAATAAGCTTCAAAAGTTTTAAAATGTGCATATTTAATTATATTTTTGATAAATATATCTTGTGTTTAACGGTATAAATGTTAAAATACTTTAACTAAAGATAAGATCTCCCACGACAAAGACGCAAACCAGTGAGGAGGTGCGGCATGAACACGTATCAAAATATTTTAGACCGTTCCGAAGCGAGGCTTAAGCCTTTTGTGGAGTCTTCTGATTTTGATTCGATTCACCACGTGAAAGCAAATGCTCATCTCTATCAGTTTTACAAATCCATCGAAGATTATGTGAACGTACTGAGCGTTTTTTTTAGAACAGGACTTGCAAAAGGGGATGCGTGTTTATGGCTTGTGAGTTCATCGATGAACCTGGATCGCGTGCAGGCTTTAGCTTCACGCATGATTCCAAATTTCATGCTGCATCTTTGCACGGGACAGCTTGTGATTCTTTCCGCCGAAGATTGGTATTTATCACGAGCACGTTTTGATGAATCAAAATCCATTAAAAACGCCAAGGCTTTTTTGGAGCAATCTCTTCAAAAAGGATATAAGAGGATTCGCGCGTGCGGCGATATAGATGTAATTCCCAGAAAAGACAGGCAGGCTTTTGGTGCTTATGAAAAGAAATTACATGAAGCAACGAAAACTTGGCCAGCGATTGTGGTTTGCGCTTATCCGATTTTGAAGATTTCTTTGAGTGAAACGCGGGCAATTTTAAACCACCATGATCATATGATGGTCGGGCACCACCTTTTTTAAAAATCTTCTCACCATGAAATGTTGTGAGTCCAGCAGACTCTTCGCTTCCTGAGTCAAGCTAGAGCTTTCGATTCATCTACTTTGTGATAAAATGCCTTCCCATGTTTTCCTTTTTTCCTTTTATATTCAGCGGAATTTTTATTTTTCTGGCTACTTTGTGGCCGGTTGATAATACTTATGGCAAACTTGAGCCGCGGAAGTCCTCCTATGAACTTCCGTCAAAGTCTGAACCATTTCAACTGATACGCGTCTATCTTAAGGGGGGAGTGAGAGAAGTTAAGATCGGAATCAAAGGCAGCTTTGTAGTCAAAGATAAGCTGAACCGGCCCATTCTCCGGGGCAGTAATTTTAGCGGTATGTTGAAAAGGGATGCTAAAAATATTTGGCTGGGGTCGCAAGTTTTGCGCAGTAATCCAGTGACCATTGAAACCGCTGAAAGCGGGTTTTTGGTTGATGGGCACTCGTACCGTGATATTCTTCAAGCCTGGAGAGAAGAAGACGGAACTCTCTTAATTGTGAATGAAATTCCTTTAGAGGATTATCTTAAAGGTGTACTCCCGTCAGAAATGAGTGCGGAATGGCCGCTTGAATCTCTAAAGTCTCAAGCCGTGGCATCGCGGACTTTTGCTATTTTTCGAATGATGGAAAATGCGAAAGATAAGTTTGATCTGACTAAAGATGTGCTCAATCAGGTTTATAAAGGAAAGTCGCTCGAGCATAGTGCCAGCACCAGAGCTGTCAGAGAAACTCAAGGACAGATTCTTACGAATCAAGGCCGAATCTTCCCAGCTTATTTTCACTCCACTTGCGGGGGGCATACGGCAGATATTTCTAAGCTCTGGAACATGGAAAGTCACCCTTCGATGAAAGGAGTGAACGATGATTTTTGCAAAGGGACTCGGCACTACCGCTGGGAATCTTCGATTTCAGTTCAGGAACTTCAGAGCAAACTTAAAAAAGCAGGATATTCCATTACAGGGATTCGCGGCCTAAAGCTCAAAGATTATGATGCGGGTGGAAGAGTCGGGTATGTTGAGATCCAAGATATCAAGGGTGCGAAAAGTTTACGTGAAAGCGATTTTCGTATTATCGCAGGACCGAATGTATTCATAAGTACTTTGTTTACCAAAGTGGATCGTAAAGGATGTCTATACTATTTTCGAGGCAGAGGCTGGGGCCACGGCGCAGGGCTGTGCCAATACGGTGCCAGACATCTCGGAGAGTTGGGGTATACTTACCGACAAATTTTGGCTTATTATTACCCTGAATCTCAAATTACTCAGTTTGGTCCTGTGCTTGGGATGGTGGAGCACATTCAGGATCATGCCAAAAAAATCGTTGAAGAAGTCACTGTGTAATTACGTCTTGGATTCAAGTTGGATATCAAAGTTGATGCGCCGCTTAATCAAAAAGATTCTCCTGGAAGTGGTTCGCGAAACCACTTCGGAGGTCCTCAACGTAACCGAAGTTGAGGATCTAGCGACCGCCCCTGCACGGTTGTGCAGGGATTGTCACGTCGCGGTTCAAAGATGACCGCGTACGTGATTCGCGCAAAAATTTTTTAAATTTTTGCGCCCGTAGCTCAATTGGATAGAGCGTTGCCCTCCGGAGGCAAAGGTTGCTGGTTCGACCCCAGCCGGGCGCACTTTTACCGATGTAAAAGTACTGTGCCGTGGCGGTTTAAAGAAAACCTGCTACGGCACTAGCATTCTACTTCGCTCAGTCCCTTTTTCGGGCTGAGCTACGAAGAATGGCTTAAACAGTTTATTGGTGAAGCTCTGCGAAGCTTATCCAAGAAAGGCGAAGCAGAGCCGGGCGCACTTTTACCCATGTAAAAGTACTGCGCCAAAAAAGTTAATATAAAATTTAGGAAGAACCATGGACCGAGATGCGTTTTTTAAGGAAAAAGCTGCGTTTTCTTCCTTATCTCTTTTTACCTGGATTTCAAGCGCGCTTGTTTTGACAGGCGTGATCATCTTGACTCTCTGGATCGTTCACTGGATTGAAGAGGCGCGAGTGATGAAAAAAATGATCGAGAGGCTTTCCGCAGATTCTCGCATTGCTGAAGTGTTGGTGACCAAAAGTGAATATGATGAGACAACAAAAAAAGTTAAAACCACGATCAAGTTTCTTGAATATGCTTCTGATGGCTCGGCTCTTTCACCTCATTACTTTTCTTTTCAGGGAAATCTCATACAGTTTCAATCTCTGGTGGTACGGTTTCAGGATAAGTTTGTAAAATCAGGAGATCCGCTTCGAGGCAAAAGTGTGTTTTTATTTATGAAGGCTTTTGTGCTTGACGGCGATAAGACTCAGAGTTTTGATATCACACAACCTGAAACCATTCCCGAAGGGTACCGCGTTTCCAGAAAAATTTCTGAGTTTGAAAGAAAAGTTTGGGCGCGATTTTGGCGATATGCCCTGGATCCTTCTGAGCGTGACCACATGGGAATTAAAAATGCTCAGATTGAAGCCCCGGGGTCGCTCTTTTTGCCAGGGACGATTTATACATTAAAAATTGAACACGATGGTGGAATCAGGATTGATACTCGTCCGGTTCCTGATGTCTTAAAAGGTGAAAAACTGTAATTAACTCGTGAGGTGGCTCGTGGATTTTTTTAAAAGAACGTTTATTTTTTTTCTCGCCGGATTTTTTCTTTGTGCAGCGGCGCATGCTGAAACGGTTCAAGCGGATTCAAAAATCTCAAAAGTGGTGGTTTATGATGACCGCGCTCTGGTGACACGAAGCGCGGAGCTACAGCTGACACTTGGTTCTCACGAAGTTATATTTTCCGGGTTACCCGGATCTTTAGAGCCTGATTCCATCAGTGCTAAGGGAGAAGGTCAGGCCAAAGTAAAACTTTTCGGCGCTCGGATAGTTACCCAACAGCTTGAAGATTCCCAGTCTCCTCGGGTGAAAGAACTCGAAACTAAAATGGAATCGCTTCGTGATAAGCAAGCGGCTCAAGATGCGACCGAGAAGATCCTCCAAGAAAAGTGGGATTTTTTAGCTTCGATCCGCGCGGCTCAAGGGACTCAAATTGGAAAAGATCTGGTGACGCGCCAGCCCATGGCAGATGAGATTCAGAAACTTTCGCTTTTTTTGGATCAGGAATTTCTTTCTGTAACTCAAAAGCGCAGCGAACTTCAGATGGATCGACGCAGCGTATCGAAAGAAATTGATCAGGTTCAACGTGAACTCAACCAGCTTCAGCAGCAAAATGTCAAATGGCAACAGAGCATTGCTGTAGATTTGGAAGCAGCAAATGCAGGCGGATTTCGTCTTGAGGTTTCCTACCGTGTTCCCGGAGCCAGCTGGCAGCCAGTTTATGAGGCTCGCACGGATATTGATTCCAATCAAGTAGAGTTGGACGCGTATGGCATGATCCAGCAAAGCACAGGTGAAGATTGGAAGGATGTTTCTCTTGAACTTTCCACGGCCAAACCCGCGCTGGGTGGGCAAATGCCTGAAATCGAGCCGTGGTATCTCTTTAAATTTGAACCTCCTCAACTGCCGCTTATGGCCTTTGCACCGCGGTCGAAAATGGTGGTAGATCAGAAAAAAGAGATGATGAATGAAGGTGTGCTAGGAAACAGTGAGGATAGGTTGGAAGAATTCGAAGCAGATAAAACACGCGGCCGAAAAGATGCACCGCTTCCATCTTCAGTGGCAAGTGCTCAAATTCAAAGTTCAGGTCCCTCGGTTCAGTACGTTCTTCCTAAAAAAGAGACCATCCTTTCAGATGGGCAGTCAAAAAAATCTTCGATTCAGATTTATCAATTCCCAGCCAATTTTGTGTATCAAGCCGTACCCAAACTTTCTCCCTACGCCTACCTTCGAGCCAAGGTTAAAAATAACTCGGAAGGGCTTCTTCTTCCTGGCCAGGTGCAGGTTTTTTTGAAGGGGGCTTATGTCGGAAATTCCTGGATCAAATCGATTGGAACGGATGAGGAATTTGATCTTTTCTTGGGTGTTGATGAAAAAATTCGAGTGACACAGAAGCGTTTGTCACGAAAAGAAAGTGTGAGTTTGATCCCAGGATTTAAAGGGAAAATCAAAACCGTGGAATTTGTTTTTTCCACCACGATTGAAAATTATTCTGGCAAAGATGCGGCAGTGCTTTTGCAAGACCATGTGCCCGTGGCTCAGCATCAGGATATCAAAGTGGAATTTAGTACAGAGCCTTCTCCAACACGAACCCTTGAGGACAAGCCCAGTGTTTTCGAATGGGCATTTAAGATTCCTGCGGGTCAGAAACAAAAGGTCCAAGTTTCCTTTAAGGTCAAGCACCCTGAGGATATGGTGGTCCAGGGTTTGTAGTTCGAATGACGCTTTCTATTTCTGAATTTGAGTATGAGCTTCCGCAAGAGCTCATTGCTTCACAGCCTTTAAAGAACCGCTCCTCTGCGCGGCTTCTTTTTGTGGACCGCCAGACCCGACGCTGGGAGCACCTGCATTTTGCAGATCTTCTTCAAAAACTCAAACCCGGAGATCTCCTGGTTCTCAATAATAGTCGTGTCATTCCCGCACGGATTTTTGCCAAGCGCGAAAGTGGGGGGCAGGTTGAGATTTTTCTCCTAAAAGAATTTTCTGAAAATGAGTGGCGAGTGCTTCTTCGCTCAAGCCGGCGTCTTAAAATTGGCGAAGTGCTTCAAATCGATGGTAGCGAGGGAAAGATTCGGGCCCGGGTGATGACAGAATCCTCTGAGGGAAATGCCGAGAGGATCGTTCATTTTGAAGGAGAAAATATCCAGGAAAATCTAAAAAAAGTGGGTCATGTCCCTCTTCCTCCTTATATTGAGAGGCCGGATACAGATGAAGATCGAGAGCTCTATCAAACGGTTTACGCTCAGAAAGACGGATCTGTGGCCGCGCCCACAGCCGGACTTCATTTTGATCATGAACTGCTTCAAGATCTTCAAAAATCCGGAATCGAAATTGTTTATGTGACCCTGCACGTGAATTATGCAACATTCAAATTAATTGAAGTGAGTGATGTTACGCGCCATCCCATGCACGAAGAAGAATTTGAAATCAGCGAAGAGGCGGCTCAAAAAATGAATCAGGCGCTTAGCGAAAAGCGACGCATCATTGCTTGCGGTACCACTTCAGCCCGCGTTTTAGAATCTGCGGCAAAAGAGGGTAGGGTTTTTCCAGGAAAAGGAACTACTCGACTTTTCATTTATCGCTCGTATGATTTCAAGGTCATTCAGGGTTTGATCACTAATTTCCACCTGCCCAAGAGTACGCTCCTTTGTCTTGTGGATGCGTTTCTCAACGGTGAAAAGTTGCTGGAGATTTATCAGGAGGCGATTCGCGAGCGCTACCGTTTTTTTAGTTACGGCGACGCGATGTTGATTTTGTAAGAGGATAGACTGCTTTTTTAATCAATCGATAAAAAGTAGCCTGTTCCCATTTGGATCGAAAATACAAGAAAATAGGAAAAAAAATTAAAATGAAGTTATTTGAGTTTCAAGTGACTGCTAAAGATCCTTATTCCTATGCAAGAACTGGATCTTTCCAAACTGCGCGAGGAATTTTTGAGACGCCTCTTTTTATGCCTGTGGCAACTCAGGGTACAGTCAAATCTGTTTTCCCTCGCGACTTAGAGGAAATCGGAGCTGAGGTTCTTTTAGCTAACGCCTATCACCTTTTTATTCGTCCCGGGCTTGAAATTATTCGTGAGCACAAAGGCCTCCATCTTTTTATGAATTGGAAGCGTCCGATTTTGACAGACAGCGGAGGATTCCAGGTTTTCTCGCTCACACGTCTTCGTAAAATAACGGAGGAGGGTGCGAGTTTTCAGTCGCATCTCGACGGAAAGGAGATTTTTCTTTCACCTGAAAAAGTGCTCGAGATTCAAGAAACAATAGGAAGCGATATTGCCATGGTTTTTGATGAATGTCCTCCTCCGCAATATTCAAAAAAAGAGACGCATCAATCTCTTGAACTGACATTGAGATGGGCGGAGCGCTCAAAAATAGCTCACCAACTGGAAACGCAGGCTTTGTTTGGAATCATTCAGGGAGGCATTCACCAAGATCTCCGTCTCGAATCTTTGGAACGTACCGTTGCCATCGGATTCAATGGATATGCCCTGGGAGGTCTTTGCGTCGGAGAAAATCGTGAAGATACGTTCAATGTCTATCGCGGCGTTGTTCCGAAAATGCCTGAGGACCGTCCGCGCTATTTAATGGGGGTGGGGACCCCGCTCGATTTTCTTGAAGCTGTTGAAAACGGTGCAGACATGTTTGATTGTGTCACGCCCACGCGCTATGGGCGGGTGGGGACAGCGTTTACAAATCTGGGCATGGTGGTTGTCCGTAACGGTAAGTATAGCAAGGACTTAAGGCCTTTAATGGAGGGGTGTAATTGCTACACTTGCCGCAATTTTTCAAGAAGCTATCTCCGCCATCTTTTTAATGCCGAGGAAATGCTGGGAGCTGAACTAGTTTCCCTTCATAACGTCCATTTTTTTGTCCATTTTGTGCGTTCTTTTCGCGAAAAAATTAAAGCAGGAACTTTCCTTCAGTTTAAAAAAGATTTTCTCAATACTTTTGATCCAAATAGCCGATAATGATTGAAAATCTGAAGTGCTCTAAACGAAGGAACTTCATGCTATAATCTCTAAGATTTTAGGATAAAAGCCTTCCTAACTTAACTTTGATATTTCCTATGAAATCCGATCGCGGATTTCTTAATCATCGATGAAAGGGTGCGAACATGTTTGAAAAAATTGCGTATGCTGCAGATGCTCTGCCAGCTCAAGGGGCAGGAAGTCCTTTGGCTGGGCTCTTACCGCTGGTCCTGATTTTTTTCATCTTTTATTTCATGATGATCCGTCCGCAGCAGAAACGTCAGGCGGCACTTACAAAAATGGTAGATGGTCTCAAAAAAGGGGACAAAATCATTACGGCTGGAGGGATCATCGGAGTCGTGACCAGCATTCAGACAGATTATGTCGTCATCAAGGTCGGAGATAACGAATCGACCAAAATTGAAATTTTGAAATCGGCCATTTCAGGCCTTCGTCAATAGCGAGGAGCGTATGGACAAGTATTTTAAATGGAAAGTTCTTTTAATCGTTGCTTCAGTTGCACTTTCAATTTGGGCAGCTTACCCTCCTAAAGAAAAAATCCATCTCGGTCTTGATTTAAAAGGAGGTATTCAGCTTCTTCTCAAGGTGGATCTTGATCAAATTCCTAAAGAAAGCCGTCAGGACGCAGCCGAACGCGCGGTGGAAGTCATCCGCAATCGTATTGACGAGTTTGGCGTTGTCGAACCTTCTGTCACAAAACAGGGTGTGGATGAAGTCGTGGTTCAGCTTCCAGGCATCACGGACCGTGAGCGCGCGCGCGAAATTGTTGGAAAAACAGCGCATCTTGAATTCAAACTCGTTTCTGATGATCCGGATCTGACTAAAAAAGCAGATGCCGGAACCGTTCCCGAAGGTTATGAGTATAAGGATCTTAAAGGGGACATGGGTCGAAGTTCCAAAATACTTGTGGCCAAAGATGCAGCACTTGTGGGAGATCATCTGACCACGGCTTCGGTTGGATTTGATCAGTATGGCGGTTCCATGGTTCAAATTCAATTTGATGATACGGGTGCTAAAAAATTTGATGAAGTTACTTTTAAAAATGTTGGAAAGCAGCTTGCTATTGTACTGGATGGAAAAGTCTATTCTGCGCCAGTCATCAAGGACCGTATTCCAAATGGACAAGCTCAGATTACGGGAAATTTTACAGTCCAGGAAGCAAGTGACCTTGCGCTTGTTCTTCGTGCCGGTGCGCTTCCAGCCCCCGTGCATATTGTGGAAGAGAGAACCGTGGGTCCTACGCTTGGACGCGACTCCATTGAAAAGGGTATTCGAGCCGCGCTTTTAGGCTGCTTGCTTGTTTTCGTTTTCATGCCGCTTTACTACCTGCTCTCAGGAATCATTGCGGATATTGGACTCTTTGTGTACGTGGTTCTGATGGTGGGAATGCTTGCCATGCTTCATTCCTCGCTGACCTTACCAGGTATCGCGGGTTTTATCTTATCTGTGGGTATGGCAGTTGACGCAAACATTCTTATTTCTGAACGTATCCGCGAAGAAATGCAGGGAGGAAAAACTCAGCGTGCCGCAATTTCTGCGGGGTATCACCGTGCATTTTCTGCGATTTTGGATTCCAACATGACCGTGTTTATCACAGCCGTGATTTTGTTTTTTATGGGAACAGGACCAATCAAAGGTTTTGCTGTGACGCTGGGTCTTGGACAGATCGCAAGTATGTTTTCTTCACTCACCGTGACCCGCGTAGCCTATGATTTTATAAGCAAGGACAATCCTAATTTGAATTTGAAAATGCTCCATATTTTAGGGGAGACCAAGATTCCCTTTTTGAAGTGGCGTTTCCTCGCTTATGTTTTTTCTGTTGTGACTCTTGTACTGGGAACAGGCGCTATTATGAAGCGCGGTACCAACAATCTAGGTGTGGAATTTACGGGCGGAACTTTAGTGCAGATCCAATTCAATAAAACGGTTGAGCTTCCCGTGTTTCGTGCTGCCTTAGAAAAGGGGGGAATCAAAGAACCTGGCATTCAGCATTTTGGGGATCTTTCCAAAAATGAATTTATCGTGAAGAGTAAAGAAAATGATACTGCGAAAATTGAAAAGGCTGCCTTAGATGTTTCAGGTACAGGGCAGTATCAAGTAGTAAAAGTCGATGAAGTGGGACCGTCTGTCAGTGGAGATTTAGCCACGAAAGCCAAGTGGGCCATTATCTGGTCTTCTATAGGCATCCTGCTTTATTTAGGCTTACGTTTCCCATGGAAATTTTCTGCGGCAGCTGTGTTCGCACTTCTGCACGATACACTGTTTACATTCGGCGTGTATGCCATGACTGGCAGGGAAATTAACTTGGCAAGTGTGGCGGCGATTTTGACCATCATGGGTTATTCGGTGAACGACACCATTGTGGTCTTTGACCGTATTCGTGAAAATTTACGCAACATGCGCAAAAAATCCTTTGGTGAAGTGGTGGAACTCAGCATCAATCAAACGCTGGGCCGTACGATTTTAACAAGTTCGAACGTGCTTTTTGGCGCACTCGCACTTTATTTCCTCGGCGGACGCGGCATTAATGATTTCGCATTTATCCTTTGCATTGGATTTGCGGTTGGGATTTATTCTTCCGTATTTGTTGCTTCTGCTTTAATCGTGGACTGGAAAAAGAAAAATTGAAATCTGAAGTTCTCTCAGCTCTGAGCCCCGCTTTCAAGGATCTTCTTGAAAAGCGGGGCTTTACTACGTCTGAAGCTATTTCAGCGTTTCTTCATCCCTCACTCAAACATCTTTACGACCCTTTGTTGATGAAAGGGGTTGCCGCTGCAGTTGCTCGGCTCAAACAGGCCTTGTCTCAAAAAGAAAAAGTCTTGATCCATGGGGATTATGATGTGGACGGAATTACAGGTGCAGCGCTCATGGCAAAAACACTTCAGAAGATGGGAATTGATCACGAGCTTTTTCTTCCTAACCGAGAAGAAGATGGCTATGGCGTCAGTATGCGACCTCTTGAAAAGTCTCATGAAAAAAAAATCCGGATTTTAATCACGGTGGATTGCGGTGTTACGGCTCATGAGCAAATTACCAAAGCAAAAAGCTTGGGCTTAGATGTGATTGTGATTGATCATCATGAAATTCCGCAAGAAGGACTGCCTGCGGCTGACATTATTTTAAATCCGCACCAGGAAGATTGTGCCTATCCGTTTGGCGGGCTTTCTGCTGCAGGATTGGTATTTAAACTTTCCTTCGCTCTTTTAGGGGAAGAGGCATTTTCTTTTTTGGATCTTGCAGCGCTCTCCACGGTTTGCGATGTAGCGCCACTTAAAGATGAAAATCGAATCTTGGTCAAGGAAGGGCTTTCCTTGATTTCAAGCCGTAAAAATATTGGTTTAAGCGCTCTTTCAGATAAAGCGGGGATTCGTGAACGGGCGTTTAACACCGGTCATTTAGGGTTTGCTCTCGGACCTCGCATCAATGCTGCAGGGCGCATGAGTTCACCTGAAATAGCGCTTCGTCTGCTCCTTACGGACAATTTGAAAGAAGCCTACAGTCTCGCGGGTGTTCTTGATGAGGAGAATAAAAACCGTCAGCGTGAAGAAAAGGAAATGCTTCGCGAGGCAATCAGTCTTGTTGAGCGAAACATGAATTTCAGCCGTGATCAGGTCATGATTGTTGCAAAGCAAGGATGGCATCAAGGTGTGATCGGAATTGTTGCGGCCAGGCTGGCTGAAAAATATTACCGCCCTGCGATTGTGATTGCGCTTGATGGGGAAAAAGGGAAAGGCTCCGGCCGTTCGATCCGGGGATTTGCGCTTCACGAGGCTTTTCAATTTTGTGCTTCAGAGCTCGAAGCCTATGGGGGACACGCGCAGGCTGCAGGATTAACAATTCTGGAATCAAAAGTGGAATCTTTTCGGGCAAAAATGAGAGAGTTTTCAAAGTCCTTGGATGCTTCCATTTTTGTGCGCTGTCTTGAATCTGATATGGAACTTAGTCTCGATGAGTTGACACCAGAATTTTTGAAAGAGCTGGATCTTCTGGAACCTCACGGTATGGGAAACTCTCGACCAGTGTTTCTCTTCAAAGGACTTACCATAAAAGGCGAACCTTTTTGGAAAGGGCCTCAAACTTTGAAGTTTTTTGTGACTGCTGGCGGTAGAACTGCAGAAGCGTACTGGACCGACCGGGCTCAAAATATCAATCCGACTTTAATTCGTGCCAATAGTGAAATTGATTTGTTGGCGTCCGTCAAATCCAGAGATTGGAACGGTCTTGAAACCGTTTCACTAGAAGTTAAAGCGATTCAAAACGACGTTGACTGATTTCATTAGTCAGATCCCTCGATTTGCTCCGCTCACTCGGGATGAGCCCTTGTTTGAGAGATCAATAATAGTTTGATAGAGCGTACTATTCCTAGCGTTTTGTGTCGAAGGACTATCCGAGGGCTCAATCTATTTAATGATCTGAAAGATATGCGCTGGCTGCGTCAGCGGATCCAGGCGCACGTAATTATTCGGTCCTTTCCACGTGTAAACTTTCCCGGTCAAAAGATCTTTCACCTGATATGGAGTTGTCTCATTGATTCCAAACTTCCAAAGCGGAAGTGAAATCGTGTCTTCGTGGGCATGAGAGGGATGAAGGTTCACAACGCAGACGACAATATTGCGATTATCGGCTGTCCTTTTACCGTAGCAAAGAATCCAATCATTCCTTGTGTCATAAAATTCTAGATTTTTGTAAAGCTGAAGTGCTGGTTGCTCGTTTCGGATTTTATTCACTTGCCCGATAAGTTCTTTAATGTTTCCAGTTCTGTTCCAATCCCAAACCTTAAACTGATATTTTTCAGAATCGAGATAATCCTCTGTTCCCTGCGCTTTAGCTTTCCCTTCACAAAGTTCAAAACTACTGTAGATTCCGTACGAAGAGGAGAGCGTTGCGGCTAAAATCAATCGGATCATGAACGCTGGTCGGCCGCCCTTTTGTAAATATTCGTGTAAAATATCCGGGGTGTTAGCAAAAAAGTTTCCTCGGAAATACGCCTTCATCTCAGACTGAGTGAGTTCCTCAAGGTACTGCTTGATTTCCCACTTGTGATTTCTCCAGGTGAAGTAGGTGTAGGACTGGGTGAATCCGGCCTTGGCTAAAAATTTCATGATTTTGGGACGAGTGAACGCTTCGGAAAGAAAAATGGTGTCAGGATGATCTTTTTGAATGCGTCCAATGACCCATTCCCAAAACCGTAGAGGTTTGGTGTGAGGATTGTCGACTCGAAAAATCTTAACGCCATGATCAATCCAAAATCGAAACACGCTTTCTAACTCATTCCAGAGTTCCTGCCAATTTTCGCAATGAAAATTAAAAGGATAGATGTCTTCGTATTTTTTGGGAGGATTTTCGGCGTAGCGGATGGTTCCGTCCGGAAGATGATAGAACCATTCCGGATGCTCCGTAACGTAGGGATGATCAGGGGAACATTGAAAAGCAATGTCTAGCGCAATTTCAAGTCCGTGATCTTCAGCCGCGCTCACAAAATCATCAAAATCCTTCAGCGTCCCAAGCTCCGGATGAACAGCTTTGTGTCCGCCTTCCTTATTGCCAATGGCCCAAGGCGATCCAGGAGAATTTTTGTCGGGAGTCAGAGAATTGTTCGGGCCTTTTCGATTGGTGCTTCCAATGGGATGAATCGGAGTTAAATAAAGAACATCAAAACCCATTTTCTGAATTTCTGGAAGCCTGGCAATGCAATCCTTGAAGGTGGCGCTTTGATTCGGATTTTTGCCTTGAGATCGCGGAAATATTTCGTACCACGCACTGAACTCTGCTCGTTTTCGGTCCACGGTTAAAACCAGGACTTTGTCATAAGTCGTGAGTTGAGATTTGAGGGGATACTTCAACATCATTTTTTGAAACAAGGGATTGCGGACAAGTTCCACGGCTTGAGAAGTCGGATTTTGGAGGAGCTTTAATAAAGATTTTTGAATTTTATCCAAATCTTCGTAATCTTCGGGTTTAGCTGCTGCGCGGATTTCTTTTAAAAATTCAGCACCTTCCCAGAGGTCACTTTTAATAGAGACATTGGCGATGCATTTTTTTTCCAGATTACGGCTCCAGGTTTGCATCCGGTCAAACCAGGCCTCAATGGTGTATAAATAAAATGTGTTTTCTCGTGCCACAAAGCTGCCGCGCCACCTGTCATTATCAAGAGGGCTAAGCGGGGATTCGTGCCATTCGGATTCTGAGTGTTTTCTATAACGTACGACAGCGGCAATGACATCATGTCCGTCTTTCATAATATCCGCTTCCACGAGGACAGATTCGCCGATCACACACTTAGCTGGATATTTTCCGCCGTCAATTTCAGGAAAGACATTTTCAATGACAAGCCCGTCAATGGCGTCACGTGAATTTTTAGCTTGCTGGGCCTTGATGCTGGCTTCTTTAATCGGTACCATTCGGTTTCCTTTCAACCTGAGTTAAAAGTCTCGAGCACTAGCGGATAATGCAGGACGAACAAAACATATTTTATCAGAGAGAAGCAGGATCACCAAAATAAAACTGAAGTAATTTTCACTTTTTTTGAGAATTTTAGAAAAAATGCGTTTTGCTGACTTTCTCATTTCTTGTACCGAGAAAATCAGTTATCATACGTTCCATGAAAACCCTTCTTCTTACGAATGAATACCCTCCGCATGTTTATGGCGGTGCCGGTGTTCATGTGGAGTATCTTACGCGCGAGCTTTCCAAGCTTTGTCAGGTCGATGTGCGTTGCTTTGGAGAACAGAGAAAAAAAACAGACAATCTTTCAGTGACCGGTATAGATCTCAAGGATTTTCAGAGTAATGCCCCAAAATCCTTGCAGATCATTTTTGGAACGCTTGAGCGATGTCTTGGTTTCAATAAAATGCATGTGGATGCGGATGTGGTGCATTGTCATACCTGGTATTCCCATTTTGGCGGGATTCTGGCCAAGCTCAATTATCAGATCCCTCTAGTGATCACAGTTCACTCTCTGGAACCGCTTCGTCCCTGGAAGCGTGAGCAGCTTGGCGGGGGATATGACTTCAGCTGTTGGATTGAGAAAACTGCGCTTGAGATGGCAGATGCCATCATTGCTGTTTCTGAAGAAACCCGAAAAGATATTATCCGTTTGTTTAATGTTCGGCCGGATAAAGTCCACGTGATTTATAACGGAATTGATACGCGTGAATACAAACCTACGCGTGATCCTTCGACGATCAAGCAGCTCGGTATTGATCCGCGTAAACCCTATGTGCTTTTTGTGGGACGAGTCACGCGTCAAAAGGGCATTATCCATCTTGTGAATGCCATTCGCCATATGGATCCCAGTTTTCAAGTCGTGCTCTGTGCCGGCGCTCCGGATACGGATGAGATTGCTCATGAAATGGAAAAACTGGTGAATCATGTCCGGCTTCAACGTGGTAATTTGATTTGGCTGCGTGACCCGGTTCAACTCGAGGCCAAGGTCGCACTTTACTCTCATGCGGATGTGTTTTGCTGCCCTTCGATTTACGAACCTTTTGGCATTATCAATCTCGAGGCCATGGCCTGCGAAACAGCTGTGGTGGCAAGTGCAGTGGGTGGAATCAAAGAAGTGGTTCAGGATGGTAAGACAGGGTATTTGGTGCCGCTTCGTCAAAAGCAGGTGAGTCCCTTTGAACCTTTGGACCCTGAAAAATTCTCACGTGATTTAGCCAAGAAAATAAATTACCTCATGGCTCACAAAACTCTTCGAGAAAAAATGGGTAAGGCTGGACGGCGCCGCGCAGATGAGATTTTCAGCTGGCAATCCATTGCCGAACAAACCCTAGAACTCTACAAATCCCTTCTATAGCTTCTAATGATGAATCGAGATTTTTAGCAAAGACAGAAGGATTTTGCTAAAAATTAAAGACAG
>CAZOOM010000039.1:0-22614 GCA_964581425.1 uncultured bacterium
GACTCAAAATCCGGTGGCCCCTAAAGCCGTGTGGGTTCGATTCCCTCCGCTCGCATTTTTTACTCCCAGGTGGCGTGCGAAGCAATTTCATAAAAATAACCTGGAAACTCATCTTTAAACACATCAAAGAGCTTGTGGTCGAAGAGCCTAGTCTTCGTTATCCCCATTGGAATCAAGATATCAGTTAGCAGGTGAAAAACGATAAATCCGTATGCCAATTCTGCGGCAAAGTGATTTATTTTGAAATCGATGAGACTGACAAAATGCATTGGTTCAAAGATGATCCTTTACTGAGGCATGCTGTCTATTATGTTCTGATCGCTCGCATTTTTGTCCCATTTTCTTTGACCATTTCTAGGACATTACTATTGGTGAGAGGCAATGATTGAAAGCTGAGGTTGATTTATTAGTCTAATTAGTCTATATTACTAATAGACTATGTTATATCTACATCAATAGGAGAGGGTTATGTCAAAAGCTAAGATTGTGCTCTTATGCGGGTTTTTATTGGGCGTTTTGGTCGTTGCAGCTGCTGCATCAAAGTCAGAAGCAAGGTCAGAAAAGAAGCCTATGACTTTACTGAATGTTTCTTATGATCCTACACGCGAACTTTATGAAGATTTCAATGCCAAGTTTGCGGATTACTGGAAAGCAAAAACCGGTGAGGTTGTAAAAATCAACCAATCTCACGGAGGATCCGGGAAACAAGCGCGGGCCATCATTGACGGGCTTGATGCGGATGTGGTCACGCTTGCGCTGGCTTACGATATCGATGCGCTTTATCAAAAAGGCGGGCTGATTTCAAAAAACTGGCAGTCTAAACTTCCAAAAAATAGCTCTCCTTACACCTCTGCCATTGTTTTTCTCGTGCAGAAGGGAAATCCGAAAGGAATTAGGGATTGGGATGATCTTGTGAAACCTGGCATTCAAGTGATTACGCCCAATCCGAAAACTTCGGGTGGGGCGCGGTGGAATTATCTTGCGGCCTGGGCCTTTGCTAAGAAAAAATTCAATGGAGACGAGACGCAAATTAAAGATTTCATCAAAGCCCTTTTCAAAAACGTCCCGGTTTTGGATACTGGTGCCCGTGGTGCGACAACGACTTTTGTGGAACGCGGCATTGGAGATGTGTTGATCGCTTGGGAGAATGAGGCTTTTCTCGCGGTCAAAGAACTTGGAAAGGACCGCTTTGAAATCGTCATTCCCTCTGTTAGTATTTTGGCCGAACCGCCTGTAACTGTGGTGGACAAAGTGGCTAAAAAACATGGTACCTTCGAGATTGCCAAGGCTTATCTGGAGTATCTTTACACGGAAGAAGGCCAGGAAATTGCCGCAAAACATTATTACCGCCCAACGCTTGAATCAGTGGCAAAAAAATATGAAAGCCAATTTCCAAAAACAGAACTTGTTACGATTGAAGATTTTGGCGGGTGGCAAAATGCTCAAGCAACGCACTTTGCCGACGGGGGAAGTTTTGATCAAGTTTACGGAGTGGCTTAATGAAGTTTAAAGAACCGAGCGTGATTCCTGGGTTCGGGCTTTCGATGGGGATCACGCTCTTCTATTTGAGCGCCATTGTTTTGATCCCACTTTCCACGCTTTTCTGGAAAGCGGGATCGCTTGGCTTTGATCATTTTTGGCAGGCTGTATCCGCGCCGCGAACCTTAGCCGCATTTCGGATCAGTTTTTCAACTTCTCTCGTGGCCTCGATCTTAAATGCTATTTTCGGATTTTTAGTAGCATGGGTTCTGGTACGTTACGATTTTCCATTCAAAAAACTGATCGACGCACTTGTGGATCTTCCCTTTGCACTTCCCACAGCCGTGGCGGGAATTTCATTGACCGCGCTTTACAGTCCTCACGGATGGCTTGGGAAACCGCTTCATCAACTTGGGATTAAACCCGCATTTTCTCCAATCGGAATTACGATCGCTCTAACTTTTATCGGCCTACCCTTCGTAGTCCGGACTGTGGAGCCAGTGCTCCAGGATCTTGAAAAAGAAATTGAAGAAGCAGCGCTCAGTCTTGGTGCTAGCAGGATTCAGACTTTTTTTAAAGTGATCCTGCCCTCAATCATTCCTGCGCTTTTGACTGGAACTGCGATGGCATTTTCACGTGCGCTGGGAGAATACGGATCTGTCGTTTTTATTTCCGGTAACATGCCGATGAAAACCGAAATTACTCCGCTTCTGATTATGACCAAGCTCGAACAATTTGATTACGCAGGGGCAACATCCGTGGCAGTTTTGATGCTTGGTGTTTCATTTATTTTACTTTTAACTTTAAACGGACTCCAGGCCTGGAGCCGCAAGCACGAAAAGATTTAATGAGTATCAATTATCTTGATCAAGATTTGAGTAGCCAGAAACCGGCCTGCCTGCCGGCAAGGCAGGTAACCAGGAAATGCGAATTTTTTGGTTTCTGGCAACCGGTTACTGGTTTCAATCGGCGACGATTTCCAAAACAGGAATCATAATTTATGGGCGCAGGAATTTCGCTTCGAGTCAGTTCCAATAAAGTTTCCAAGTGGCCGCTTGCCGAGCCTGCTTGGGTCAAGGGAGTTTTGATCACTCTCGCACTTTTGTTTCTTGTCCTTTTTTTATTTTTACCGATGGTGATGATTCTTGTTTCTGCTTTTTCCAAAGGTCTGGCATTTTATTTTCATGCTTTAACGGATCCTAATGCGTTTGCTGCTATTCGATTAACGCTTCTTGTGGCATCCATCAGTGTTACCCTGAATTTAATTTTTGGTGTGGCGGCTTCGTGGGCCATTACAAAATTTCAGTTTTGGGGCAAGTCATGGCTGCTGACTTTGATTGATCTTCCTTTTTCTGTGTCGCCCGTAATTTCAGGTTTGATCTTTGTTTTGCTTTTCGGAGCTCACGGAGTTGCCGGACCTTGGTTTTTAGATCACAACATCAAAATCGTTTTTGCAATACCAGGCATTGTGCTTGCCACTCTTTTTGTGACTTTTCCATTTGTGGCGCGTGAACTGATTCCTCTTATGCAGTCGCAAGGGACCGAAGAAGAAAGTGCGGCCGTGATTTTAGGAGCGAGCGGGTGGCAGACTTTTTGGCGTGTGACGCTTCCTAATATTAAGTGGGGACTTCTCTACGGAATTATTTTATGCAACGCGCGTGCGATGGGAGAGTTTGGAGCGGTGTCAGTGGTATCGGGGCACATTCGTGGAATGACGAACACCATCCCGCTTCATGTGGAAATTCTTTATAATGAATATCAATATACCGCGGCATTTGCCGTTTCCTCCATTCTGATGATGCTTGCGATTGTGACGCTGGTTGTAAAGCACGGGATCGAATGGAAAATTTCTCGGGAACTTGCCGAATTGAGTGAGGAAAAATCATGAGTATCGAAGTCGAAGGTGTGGTCAAACATTTTGGCAATTTTACCGCGCTCAAAGAAATTAATTTTCGCGTGGACTCTGGCGAGCTCGTGGCGCTTCTCGGACCTTCGGGTTCTGGAAAGACGACGCTTCTTCGCGTGATTGCAGGTCTTGAAAATGTAGATCATGGAAAGGTCAGGGTTCAGGGTCTGGATGTGACGGATCAAAAAATCCGTGAACGCCAAATTGGTTTTGTGTTTCAGCATTACGCCCTTTTCCGGCACATGACGGTTTTTGAAAACATTGCGTTTGGACTCCGTGTGCGTCCGAAAAAAGATCGTCCGCAGGATTCAGAAATTCAAAAGAAAGTGCAGGAGCTTCTCAATCTTGTCCGTCTTGACGGTCTTTCCAAACGTTTTCCATCGCAACTTTCAGGTGGTCAAAGACAGCGTGTGGCACTCGCGCGTGCACTTGCGATTGAACCTAAGATGCTTCTTCTAGATGAACCTTTCGGATCTCTGGATGCTCATGTCCGAAAAGAACTTCGGCAGTGGCTGCGACAGCTTCACGATCGTTTGCACATGACCAGTCTTTTTGTGACTCATGATCAAGAAGAAGCGCTTGAAGTTGCGGATCGGATCATTGTCATGAATGCAGGAAAGATCGAACAGATCGGAACTCCGGATGAAGTTTATCATCACCCGGCAAATCCTTTTGTGTATCATTTTTTGGGGAATGTGAATTTGTTCCACGCGCGGTTGGAAGGTGGAAAGGTCTATTTGGGGGATACACCTGTAGAGGTGGGGCAGGCGGATTCCTCCCAAGGGAAAGAAGCAAAAATTTATATTCGTCCACATCTGCTTGATATTGATCGTCATCCGGGAAGTGGATCCTTTCCAGCGCGTATTCGTTACATCAATGCGGCAGGTCCCATTGTCCGGATCGAGCTTGAAAGCCCGGGCGCTGGCATGCTTCAAGCAGAAATTCCTCTCGAGCGTTTTCGCGAACTCAATCTTAAAAAAGACGAAAACGTGTACGTCACTCCTAAAAAAATGGATATTTTCCCAGGCGATTACACGATTTAGTTCTTCAAATTACCAGCCGAGCTTCTGTCTTTTCGATTCGAAAGCTCCGTGTTATGATACGCGCCCTATGGCGAGCGGTTATAAGCAGTATCCTTTTGATGAAATCGAACCTAAGTGGCAGTCTGTCTGGCTTCGAGAAAAAACCTTCCGGTCTCCTGATCCAGGAAATCCAGGCTCTGACAAACCCAAGTACTATGTTCTTGATATGTTTCCCTATCCTTCAGCTTCCGGACTTCATGTCGGTCATTTAGAAGGCTACACCGCCACAGATATTATTGCCCGTTTTAAAAGAATGCGTGGATTCAATGTCCTTCATCCTATGGGTTGGGATGCGTTCGGTCTTCCCGCAGAACAGCACGCCTTAAACACAGGAACTCATCCAAAAATCACCACGCAAAATAACGTTGATAATTTCCGCCGCCAAATCCAGCGCATGGGTTTTAGTTACGATTGGGACCGCGAGGTCAACACGACCGATCCGGATTATTACCGCTGGACCCAATGGATTTTTATGAAGCTTTATGAGAAGGGCCTTGCCTACGAAGCAGAAATTCCAGTGAACTGGTGTCCTGAACTTGGGACTGTGCTTGCCAATGAAGAAGTCATCGATGGGAAAAGCGAACGAGGCGGTCATCCGGTGATTCGTAAGCCGATGCGCCAATGGGTTCTTAAAATCACAGCTTTTGCAGAGCGCTTGCTCGACGATTTGAACCTTCTTGATTGGCCTGAATCTATCAAGGAAATGCAGCGTAACTGGATCGGAAAGTCGACCGGTGCTGAGGTGGATTTTACTCTCGCAGATTCTGCGGAAAAAATTCGCGTGTTTACCACGCGTCCAGATACGCTTTTTGGCGCGACCTACATGGTGCTTTCTCCAGAACACAAACTGGTTAAAACGATCACCACGAATTCCCAAAAAAGAGCAGTTGATGATTACGTGGAGCGGGCATCACGCAAATCAGATCTTGAACGTACGGATCTTGCTAAAGAAAAGACAGGAGTTTTCACCGGTGCGTACGCGATCAATCCCGTGAATCAAAAGAAAATTCCAATTTGGATTGCGGATTATGTGCTTGCTGGGTACGGAACCGGAGCCATTATGGCAGTACCCGCTCACGATGAGCGTGATTTCGAATTTGCAAAAAAATTCCAGCTTCCCATTGTTGAAGTGATTCAATCATCTTTAGGGACGGTTCTCCAGGAGAGAACCGTCCCTAATGAAGCATTTACTGGGATTGGCGTTTGCATAAATTCCTCAACCACGGACAAGTCTTTTTCTATCGATGGAATGAAAAGCGACGCGGCTAAAGAAAAAATTACGGCGTGGCTTGAGACTCAAGGAATTGGAAAGAAATCGATTCAGTATAAACTCCGTGACTGGCTTTTCAGCCGCCAGCGTTATTGGGGAGAGCCGATTCCCGTGCTTCACGTTGAGGGGAAACACAAACTTGCACCTGAAAATGATCTGCCTATTCGTCTTCCTGAAACCCAGGTCTACAAACCTACAGGAACTGGGGATAGTCCGCTTGCTGGAATCAAAGATTGGGTGGCGACTAAGGATCCTGAAACAGGAAAACCTGCGCTTCGTGAAACCAACACCATGCCGCAGTGGGCTGGATCTTGCTGGTACTATCTGCGTTATATCGATCCAAAAAATCCAGAAAAATTAATCGATGCAAAAAAAGAAAAGTACTGGATGAATGTGGATCTTTATGTGGGAGGGGCTGAGCACGCGGTGCTTCATCTTCTTTATGCGCGTTTTTGGCACAAAGTTCTTTTTGATTTGGGTGTGGTTTCCACCAAAGAACCCTTCCAGCGTTTGATCAATCAAGGAATGATTCTGGGCGAAGACAATCAAAAAATGTCTAAGTCTCGGGGGAATGTCGTTAACCCTGATGACATGGTGAATTATTTTGGAGCTGACAGCCTGAGGCTTTATGAGATGTTTATGGGACCCCTTGAAATGACCAAACCCTGGGCCACGCAAGGAGTGGAAGGGGTTTACCGCTTTCTGGGTCGTGTATGGCGTCTTTTTATTACAGAGAGTTCTGAACTCAATCCGAAAATTCAAAAGCGAAAACCTTCACAGGACGAAGAAAAACGTGTCCATCAAGCCATTAAAAAAGTCACAGAAGATATCGAAGGGATTCGCCTCAACACGGCGATTTCCGCGCTCATGATTTTTGTGAATGAGACCTTAAAAGACAGCGATTATTCGCAGGAGATTATGGAAAAGTTTGTGCTTCTCATTGCGCCTTTTGCCCCGCACATGGCAGAAGAATTATGGAATCGGCTGGGGCACTCGAAAACCTTGGCCTGGGAACCCTGGCCTGTGTTTGATGAATCTAAACTAGCTGAAGATGAAATCGAAATTCCTGTGATGATTCAGGGAAAAGTTCGTGCTAGAATTAAAGTTGCCAAAACACTCGGTGCTGGTGAGATTGAATCCATGATTCAAAAGGACTCGCGCATGGAAGAATGGCTTGCAGGAAAAAACCTTCAGAAAATCATTGCTGTTCCCGGTCGCGTGATCAACCTGGTGGTGAAATAGTGCCCAAAGTCCAGATCAAAAACCGCGAACTCTGGGTGGGGAATAAATCTATCCCGTTTATTTCCGGAGAGATGCATTACTGGCGGTTGAACCCGAGTTACTGGGAACGGGTTTTGGATCAGGTTAAAGGACTTGGCATTGAAATTATCTCCACCTATGTTCCTTGGGAATATCACGAAATCAAAAAGGGAAAATTTGATTTCACGGGTCGCACGAATCCTACGCGCAATTTAAAAGCCTTTCTTGAGCTTACGCGGCGCAAAAAACTTTGGGTTTTGATCCGTCCAGGTCCTTACATCTACAGCGAATGGCCCAATGACGGCGTTCCTGATTATGCCCACGAGTATCATCGACTCCATCCAAAATTTCTGGCTTATGCGGAGGTTTGGTTGCGCGAAGTTTCCAAAGTGATTAAACCATATCTTGCTTCTCGCAGAGGCGGCAACATTGTCATGCTTCAAGCGGACAATGAAATTGATCCTTGGCCCGATCGTTTTGGTCATCAGTATGGATTTGGGAATGAACCAGGACTTTTTCAGGATTTTATTCGGGATCTTTATGATGGGAACCTCGCTTCGATGAATGAAAGCTGGGGAGCCAATTACCGGTCTTTTCAAGAAGTGGGACCTTTTATTGCGACTAAACTCAATAGCCAAACCGGACTTTCTCTAAAAGGAGATAAAGAACTAAAACGCAATCTTGATTACTTACGGTTCAAACATGATTACGCTCGCAAGGCGTCTGAGGCGATCATTCTTCTTTATAAGAAATTAGACTATGACATTCCGATTTACCTCAATGTTTACCCATTTTACTATGCCCAAGATTGGCATGAACTTCAGAAAATTTCGGACGCAGTTGCTGTCGATTTTTATCCTACCAATGAGTTTAAGGAAGATGCGTTTGAGCACCGGAAATTCATGGACAAAAATCGATTCCTGAGCAGTCTTTCAAAACTACCTTTTATTGCAGAATTTGAATCTGGAATTTGGCACGAGCGCCATTATGAAGTTGGTGCATTTTCTCAAAACCATTATCGTCTCCTTGCCTTGAGTGCGCTTTTGGGGGGCGTGGTTGGGTGGAACTGGTACATGCTTGTGAATCGTGATAATTGGTATATGTCTCCGATCAACGAATGGGGAAGAACGCGTCCAGAGCTTTATCAAGTCTTTAAGCAGATTGTAGAAATTCTGCGTCACGCGCAGCCTGCCAAATGGGAAAAGCTAACCGAGATTGCAGTGACTTATCATCCGATTCAATATGCCTCCAAATCTCTGTCGCACGGCAGCCCGATTTTAACAGCGATGTATGATTACGATTTAGATTATGAGGTTTTTGATCCCGAACATGGGGACTGCAAAAAACCTTTCTTGTTTTACGAAGGCAATCAATGGCTTTCTGAGCGCGCACAAATCAATCTTCGGAAGTATGTTGAAAACGGAGGCACTCTGATTGCCTTTAAGGATTACCCGCGAAAGGATGACCATTTTAATCCCTCGGCCATTATTGGTTTCGAGGATCCGCGAAGTATTTTGTTTGAATTTAAAAATGCGTTTAAGATTCAACTTGCTCCGGGGCGTCCTAAAGTCGATGTTGTCAGCTCGGTTTATATTTTCGAATCGCGCGATGTTCAAGCCGTTCGTGCGGATCTTGCTCCTTATGGCCGGATGACCATTGGCTATATCAAAAAAATCGGGAAAGGGAAAATTGTTCATTTGGGTGTTGAACCCAACCGGGAACTCATTTTAGAAATCTTGAATTATCTGGAAGTTCCTCTTGTTTGTTACACCAAAACGCATGCCATTAAAACCGGACTTTTTAAGCGGGGGAACTCGTATTATTTAATTGCACTCAATAATGGGGCTGAAGACAAAAATGCGTCTGTGATGATTCCTGCGCTGAAACGCCACAACGGGCGATTTCGAGTGATTGATCTTTTAGCAGGGACCACAGAGATTTATTCTCAAGACCGTTTCCATCCTTTTTCTTTGGATGTTCCCAGAAAAGACGGCAAAATCGTCGAGTTCCAGCCCATTTGATCCTGGGGTTCCCTTTTTTCCCCTTCATTAAGATTCCATCCTATTCTGCCGAAATTAGAATGTGCAGCTATCAAGGACTGCAGTCTTTCATTCAGTGACGAATTTTTGAAGGTGATTCATGTACGAAAATTATTTTGGGCTCAAAGAAACTCCTTTCAGCATGACTCCGGACCCGCGGTTCCTTTATTACAGCCGGCATCACAAAGAAGCCCTTTCCTCTCTGATTTACGGCATTGAAACCCGCCGAGGATTTCTTCAGCTTACCGGTGAAATCGGTGCAGGAAAAACCACACTTTGCCGAACGCTTCTTTCGAAATTTGGAAACACCATCCACACTGCCCTCATTTTAAACCCGCGATTGTCAGAACTTGAAATGATCCAGACGATAGCTGATGATTTTGGCGTGAAGCCTGCGGGGCCTAAAAGAAAGCATTACTTTGATGCGCTCAATCGTTTTTTACTTGAAGAAACGGAAAAAGGATACAACGCTGTTGTGATTATCGATGAAGCTCAGCTACTTTCCGTCAAAACGCTTGAGCAAATCCGCCTTCTCACCAATTTAGAGACCACAACCAAAAAACTATTGCAGATTGTTTTAGTGGGTCAGCCGGAGTTAAAAGAATTCTTGAATCGCCCGGTCCTGCTCCAATGCAAGCAGCGCATTGCGATCCGTTATCATCTTCCGGAATTAGATCGCGAGGATCTTGGGCACTATATTCGACATCGCCTCCAGGTAGCGGGTGCGGAAATGGATATTTTTATGGAAGATGCCTTTGAGTATATTTTTAAAGTTACGGGCGGCATTCCTCGTCTGATTAACGTGCTTGCTGATCGTGCTCTTTTGGCTGCCTTTGCAAAAGGCGTCAAACGGATCGATTCGATGCTAGTGGAATGTGCGCAAGAGGATTTAGAAGGGGTGCGTGTATGAGTTTGATTCAGCAAGCTCTTGAAAAACAAAGCGCTTCGGTTGGGACAGCCCTTGCTGAAAAGTTAGCGACGATTCAACCTCTTCCTCCTGAAGAAAAAAAAGTGATTGATCATTTAGAAAAGAAAATTGCTGCCATTGAAAAGAAAACATCTAAGAGAAATTGGGGGCCTTGGTTGATCAGCCTACTGTCTGCCGTGGCATTTTTAGGGGGCATTTACTGGGTCCATACATTTAGCAATCAGGATGGCTCTGCCGATTTAAAATCGACCACAGTAATTCGCGCGCCCTTCCAACCACTGCCAATGATTCCCCGTAAAGTTGATAAGCCCGCAGTTGTTCTCACAGGAATTACTGAATCCGGAGGAGTGCGATACGCGTTGATTAACAATCAAGTGGTGACGATCGGTGATGTGATTAAGAAAGATAATATTTTGGTACGAGAAATCCTCCCTAAAGGAGTCATCATTGAAAGAAATGGGCGGCCAGAAACATTGATGCTTGATTAAGTTGGACGCTACTCAAAAGATCTTTTCGAAAGTTTCCTCTGTTCGCTATAATGCCTGCCTATGAAAATAAATGATCCGCTTGCAAAGGCTCAAGACAAAGCCCCTCGTAAATTCGCTGGCTCCAAAAAGTTTGTCAAAAAGGGCTTGATCATTGTTTATACCGGAACCGGAAAAGGGAAAACTACAGCATCGTTGGGTGCGGCCTTTCGGTCTCTAGGCCGTGGCTATCGAGTTGCCATGGTGCAATTTATCAAAGGGGCCTGGAAGACTGGAGAATTAGAAGCAGCCAAAAAATTTGGAAACCGATTTCGGATACTCCCTATGGGAGAAGGTTTCACCTGGGATACGAAAAATTTCGAGCGTGATCGGCAAGTCGCTTTCAATGCTTGGAAGAAGTGCTGCGAATATCTTCATGATGCAGAACATGAAGTCGTGATTTTTGACGAAATTAATTATGTGCTCAAATATAATTTTTTAAAAACCTCAGATGTGATTCGTGAACTTAAAACGAAGCCCGCTCTTAAACATGTGATTTTGACGGGTGGCGGCGCACCGAGCGCCCTGATCCGCTTAGCCGATCTTGTGACGGATATGAACTGCATTAAGCATCCTTTTCAAAAAGGAATCCTGGCCCAACCGGGCATTGATTTTTAAGTCTTCAAATCTAGTTTTTTATAGCATTTTCCTGCCTAATTTCCTGATTTTTGTTTGCTGAAAAATAGCAAAATATAGCAGACCCCTCTTTATCCAAAAATAAGCGCAAAGAATCTCCTTGAAGCATTGAAAAACATCCCATCCGCCAGGTACAGTTTATTAGGTCTTTTCAGAAGAGACTTATTATAGGTATCAAGTAAGTCATAACGAAGTGTCGGCAACCGATGAATAACAGCCGAGGGCATTTTGATTCAAAGAATAAGTGTCATCTCATGAATACTCAGCGGAAAAACGAATTCCTGCAAATGATTGCCATCGTGACACTTCTCTCATTTGTCACGACGCAATCTTCCATGGCTGCTCCAGTTTCAAATGCGGGCATTCATCCGTCTGCCACGTCAAATTCATGGATTGACACCGCGAATGAAAATGAGATGGGAGAGATGAGTCTCCCGGAATCTATAGGCAAACTTAAAACTGTTTTTCGGGGAAGTAAGGACAAACTTTTTATTCACATTCAGGATGCGCATGTGAACGAAGAAGCTCAGCAGCACATCGCTGAAATCTTAAAATACTTTGTCGATCATCACGGTTTGAAATTGATTAATGTGGAAGGGGCAGAGGGACGTCTCTACCCAGAATTTTTGCAGGCATTCCCCGATGCCTCTGTGCGCTCCTCTGTGGCTGATCTACTGATGCGTGAAGGAAGAATGAGCGGGGCGGAGTATCTTGCAGTCACGGATCGTCCCGATGTTTTTCTCAATGGAATCGAGGATGAGGAACTGTATCTTCAAAATCGCAAAGCTTATTTAGATGCTCTTGAATTTAAAACCCGTGATCAAGCTCTCCTGGAAGAACTTGGGAAGGTTCTCAAAAATTTAACGCGTTTTGCTTTTTCTCCCGCGCTCTCTGAGCTTTATCAGAAACGCAGCCAGTTTAAAGACGGCCAAGAAGACCTTGTCAGTTATGTGAAATACCTTGTGGAAATCGCAGCACAACATGCCCTCACATTAGATCAATTCCCAGACCTCAAAGCTTTTACAGAACTGATGCAACTTGAAAAAGAAATTAATTTTAATCGAGCCGATCATGATTTAGACCGATTCGTTCGAGCTCTAAAGCAAAACATGCCGCGGGATCGACTCCCTAAATTCCTAGAATCTACCGTTCAACTTCGGATGAAAAAAATTAAAAAGTCTGAATTTTTCAGGGTGCTTAAAACAGAGTTTGAATCGATGAGTTCTGACGCTAACTCGCCTAATTTTTCTGCGGTATCTCAACTTAAAGCTCAACATCAAAATGCCATCAAATTTGTAGATTACATGTTTCGATATGATCAAGTGGGTGTTTCTCTATTTTCAGATATGGATCAAGTAGAATCCTTGGTTCAGGAAAAACTTTTTACGAAAGATGCCGAGAGAGGTTTCGCGCGAATCATGAAGCTGTTTGAGATTTACCAGCGGTTATTTGCTTTTGAACTCACTAAAAATGATGCCGACTATTTTTATGCCCACAAAAGTGATTTTAAAATATCCGATCTTAGAAAAGCACTTGATCCGTATCTCAAACAGTATCATTTTTCGGACGGCGTTCCCAGTCAGTTAGATCTTTTAGATACGGACCTTCCCAAGGTTGAAAAATTTTATGAGCTGGCCATTGCGAGAGACCAGATTTTGATTCAGAAATCTATGGAGGCGGCTTCTGCCTCTGATGCGAAAGTCGTTGCTATTGTGACCGGCGGATTTCACACGCCGGGTATCGAAAGACGACTACGTGCTGAGGGGTATTCTTACATGGTGTTAACTCCTGCCATGACGCGCAGTTGGGATGCGGAGCGGGAGAATCAAATTTATGCGGAAGCGCTTCAGAAGAAGCCTTTGGCGCTTGAAGCCATGGCAACTGAATCTGTGGTGGTATCTCCAAGCACAGAAAAAACAGATGTGCAGTTTCAATTATCGCCAGGATTAATTTTACCCAGTGAAAAAACATTGCCGGCATTTTTACAGCTTGTGAGTGGCATGGGTCGAGCGGAAGAACGTGGCATTTTGCGGAATCATGGAGCTGTTATTTTGGCTTTGATGCTCATGTGGTTTCAAACAGTGGTTCAGCATCAGAGTGTTGATGCCGCGCAAGCTGCGGTCCAATCGGAACTTCTGAGACGATCAGATTGGCGATCAGACATTCGTGAAGCAATTCTTCAAGGAGTTATTTTAAATCCCGCAGCCTATCGTGTTGAAAATAATGCTCCGACATTTTATTTTTCCACTTCTGCAGGAATCTTTGCTCTCAGCCAGCTTCCTGCGGGAAGATCTGTTTCTATTTCTATTCCAGGCATTCGGCAAACGCGTGCAGAAATGAGACTGAATTTGCAAAGCCGGAAAGTGAATCTATCGATTTTTGGTTCTCGAGTTTCTCAGGATGATTTACCTGCCTGGGCATCATCGTTACTGGCAACTCCAAGGAAAGGTGCATCTGTAGTGATTCGGCCAAGCGGCATTCAAACCACAGATAAAGCTGTTTCAACAAACCATCGCCCGCGTGTTGAAAAACCAGCTCAGAAGCCTCAATTGCATGTGGCGGTGCCATTAGCGCCGGTTGTCATTCAGCCTGCGGCCTTGCAAGAATCCAAACAAGAGATTGCAAAACCAAAGTCTTCTTCTCAAGCTGCATCACCATCGGTTTTGGTGAAGAAAGAAAAGGCGATGCCTTCACAAGTTCCGGTTCCAAAAGAGGTGCGTTCCGAAGTTCCAACAGTTGAAACCCAACAACCGGTTATCAATGATTCGCTTGGAAATCAAATGAGACATGAAATTGAGACCCGTGGACTTTGGCTTGTTCAGAAAGTTTCGCCTTTTTATTATCGTTCAAAATTACTCACCTTGTGGGTCATTCGTATTTATTCTCAAGATGCTACGCGAGAACATCGTTATCAGCCAACAGCTTTTGTGGCTTTGTCTGGTGGAGATCTACGCGCTCAATTACAAGGTCCTCGAGTCACCTGGACAGATGTGACACAGAGTGTGAAACGATTATTAACCGGGACCCAGAAAAAAGGGCGTCGAGTGATCGAGTTGGCTGGTCCAGGGTTGTTCGGGCATCCTCTTTTTGTTTTGGTTGTTGGCAGAAATCAGGACTATGTATTAATGGGTAAGCAGGCAATTAATCAGGCAAGGCACTTAAATATTCATCAGATGGTGTTTCAGAGATTTTCCGATATTTCGGAGTTTATAGATCTGCGCATTTTGAATTGGTGGGCGCAACTGCAGACTCGTTTTAAAGGTGAAACCTTTGTGGCAGTTCGAAAAGCTGATTTAAATCGGAAGCCATTACCTGACAATTCGGCACAAGTTGCAGCTGGTATTGCGGCAGCTGATGCTTTGAGAAAAGAAGGAGTTGTAGCTGCGGCTTTAGAGATTTTGTCTCAACCAAACTCAAACACTCATGGTCTTGGTATGGAAAGACGCATTCAAGATTCACTTAGCACCGTGATTCAAGGTTCGCGGCTGGGTGAATTTCCGATTCACGCGGTGACGGAGCCAGGTATTCTTATCTATGAATGGAAAACAGATTTGAGTTATTTAGGTCAGATTGAGTTTATTAAGGCACTCCTTTTCGATCACCGAAGTGCAAAATCAAAGACTACTTTGATTATTTCACTCCAGCCGTCTCTTGAGGATGTGGAATACTGGAAGTCTGCCATTGAGGAATCTCTTGCTGATTGGGAACATTTCAGCGTTCAAATGGAAAGTGTTGCTGAGATCGTGACAGCGGAAAAAGAGCGGCTTCAACTGTCAGACGTTTTTCAAATTCGTGGAACCGATCGATTGCTTCAGGAAGTCAAGTCGCGTAAAGGGCGAGATGGTCTCAAGGGCGTTGGCTATAGCCTAGCAGCGTTTGCGCCTGGCCGGATTTTGCATATTGGCGATTCTCAGCTGCCGCGCGGCAGCCATGATCTTCCCGTTGAATTTATGGATGTTTATGATCTTATGACCAAGGTTGCAGCGCAAGTTGCGATTGAGTCTGCGGCATAAAGATATAAACCAGTATTGATTCTGCTCCAGATCTCTTTTAAAATAAGTCCATTCAACATTGAGAGGCGGACTCCTAACTCGGGGGTTCGCTTTTTTTATGATGAATGCATGGTCCAATCTAAATTTAAAATCAAAAACAAGTAAATGCTCCAGTTTACTTCAAATATTTTCGCAAAAAACCAACCCTCTTTACTCTCTTGATTTTTATCAGCACACTTGGTTTTGTGTCATCGGACTTTTAATTTTAGTCACGCTTTTCATCGAAATCAAAAAGCAGGGGTTGATTTTTGAAGGTCTTTCCAAGCATTTTGAATTATTCTTGGAATTGTTAGGTGCTTTAGAACGAGAAGTTTCGGTGAGGGGATGAAAGTCCCATTTTTTTGGATTGGAACGGGATATGCCGCCGGGATTCTTTGCTCAAAACTCATCTTTTTTCCTGTTTCAATTTTACCAGTCGCACTGTTACTAATCTGCTTTATTTTTCTTTGGTATATGCGCGGACATCGTTTATTTTTATGGATTTTTGTGATCTGGCTCTTTTGTTTAGGGGGGATGAAGGGAAGCTTGAGGATTCTTGAATTAGATCATCAAGCAAAGGCATGGGCATTTCTTCAAGCGCGCGAAGGGAATTCCTCTTTTTCCATCTTAGAGGGAAAAGTTATTTCGCTTCCTCAACGTCGTAGTCAAAATCGCAGATGCACCCTCTCGTTTGTGGTGCAGGCTCATCAAATCAAAATCAAGGAAAAAGGTTATTTCAAGACGCTGGATTTGCAAGGACAGGTCCAAGTTTTTATTTTTTATCCATCCATGGAACCCAGTTTCGGCGATCAAGTGAAAGTTTACGGCGATTTGGAATCACCTAAGCCGGCGAAGAATCCCGGGGAATTTGACTACGCTGCCTATCTCAAGAATCTAAGGATTTATGCAGTCATGCGCGGCTATGGGAAATCGATTCGCATCTTGTCGTCAGCAAACACTTCTTTGGTGACACAACTCGCATGCTTGCGGAAAAAAATTCAGGACAGGATTCGTGCTTCTTTTGACAGTGAACATGGGTCCGTTTTTTTGGCGCTCATTACAGGCGATCAAAAAAACATTTCAGACCGATTGCGGGATGATTTTTCCAAAACAGGGACTTCGCATCTCTTGGCCGTGAGTGGTCTCAATATCACGCTCGTTGCCGGCAGTTTTTATGGTCTGATGTTACTTTTTAGAATGAAACAAAAAGCCGCGGCTTTGGCATCCTTTTTGGTCATGGTATTTTATGCTCTCATTGCGGGATGGGGAGCGCCAGTGGTGCGCGCTGCATGGATGTCTGGAGCGGCATTTGTGGCAATCCTCCTTGAGCGAAATCGGAATACTCTGAACGCTTTTTTTCTGTCCTTATTTGTCTTAATTTTGCTGGATCCAGGATCGATTTATGCTATTGGATTCCAACTTTCCTTTCTTTCTGTTTTGGGGCTTCTTCTGATGAGCGGCCGATTTCCAAAAATGGTGTCTTGGATGGAGCTTGCCCGTGGTACTTGCGCGGCTATGATTTTTACTTTTCCGTTCGTAATTCATTATTTCCATATTTTTTCAATCAGTGCTTTTGCTGCCAATCTTTTAGCGATTCCTATTTTTCACTTGGCGCTTCTTTTTGGTCTTGCGATGTTGATTGCTCTTTGGATCCCAGGCCTTGCTTTTTGTTTTAAGATAGCGGCGCAGGGTTTTTTGAAAATAGGACTTATTTGGATTCATCAACTTGCCATGATTCCGTATACCTCATGGCATTTGCCTTCGCCGGAAACTTCAAAATTCATTTTCTATTATGGAATTTTGCTGCTGATTTGGGGGGTCCACCGATATGGCATCCTTCCATTCGGGCATCAAGCTCCTTGGCAATGGAAAAAAATAAGAGATATCCTTTGTGGGTTCTGGATTTTATGCTGGCTCTCATTTTTTTGGGTTCCAAAATTCAACGGAGTAGAACTGACTTTTTTTTCTTCAGGTCAGAGCAGCATGATTTATTTTTCGACGCAAAGTGGAAGGCATTATCTTATCAACAGCGGCAGATCTTTTCCGTCCAATCAAGCGCGCTGGATCTTAGAACCTTTTTTAAGGTCACATGCGGTCCATGTTTTACACGGGATTTTTTTAACCGATGATTATGCCAAACATACGGGTGGTATTCATGAGCTTGGAAACAATTTTAAAGTCCTAGATATTTTTTGTCCTGATTCTTTGAGGCTCAAGCTGATTCAGACAACACGGGCGCAAGTAACTCAAGTGATCTCGGATCTGGAGTACGAAATCGAATCTGGAATTAAGGTGAGGTGGCACAAAGTGTCCTCTCGCTCCAATCTGTTTTTGCTGGATATTGAAGGACAACAAGTTCTCTATTTGCCTAAATTATCTTCAGATATCTTTGCTTATTTACAAAAAAATTGGCGGGATTTCACAAGGGTTCAATGGCTGGTTATTGAAGAAGTTCAAAATATCAGTGGAGAGAAAATGGACACCCTTCTTGAATATTTAGACCCGTCTTTAATTGTAGTGAGCAGGAAAAATAACGAGATAAATCTTGCCGCTCAAATGCGTGAAATCAGCACGTACAGTTTGGAAGAAAAAGGAGGGCTTTCGATTCGAATCAAATCTTCAGATTCAAATGAAAATACAGGGGGAAATCCGATGCTTCATGAGAAGTTAGTTTTCTCGAGTGATCGTGAGGAATGGAGTTATTTTCCTTGGAGGGCTTCTAAAGTTTAGAAGGGGAAACGGCCGCTAAAATTTTTGCAGGATTTTTTTTATCGTTTAAAATCGCATGCGCAAGTGATGCGTCAAAATATAGAGTATCATTAGGCTTAAGAAAAAATTCTTTGGTTCCAATCGTGGCTTTGACTTCACCTTCAATCACAAAGAAAAATTTTTCCACGCCCCGTTCAGCACTTTCCAGAGATGTTTGACCATTGGGTTGAAGCGTTAAGAGGTAAGGGGTGATTTTCTTTTTAGAGCTTTCTGATGTCAAAAGTTCAATTTGAACCGATTGGCTGTGATGAACAACTTTGGATTCTTCTTCCTTTTTTTTGTGGACAATGGCGTCTTGATTTTGATCGATTCCTGAATAAAGCTCTGCAAGACCAATCCCAATCGCATCAGCAATTTTGGCGTGACTTTCCACGGTTCCAGTCATGGTTCCAGTTTCAATGCGGGAAAGAGTGGCCTGCGCAATTCCCGTTTTTTGGGCAATTTCTACGAGAGTTAATTTGCGCTCTTTTCTGAGGATGCGAATCCGATCGCCAAGTTTCTCAAGCATGCTTTCATATTAACTTCTGATTATGCATAAAGTCAAATGGAATATTCATAAAAGGTATAAAATAAACGAGTTATGATGATTATGAATAATTTATTTGACAAATATGAAAACAAATGTTACATTTTCATCATAATTTAATTGAAAGGAGAATCACTTATGAAGAACGCAATGAAAAAAGCTGGGTTTTTGGGAGTCCTTATTGCCCTTGTGGCCGTGGGAAGTCAGACCTTGCTTCCAGTTCGGGCAGAAGCAGCTCCTGCCATTTCGGCTCAGGCTCAGACTAAGCTCGTGAATATTAATCGAGCAGATTCTGCTGAGCTTGAAAGCGTTCGCGGGATCGGTCCGGTACTCGCTCAAAAAATCCTGGGTTATCGTAAAACCAACGGAGATTTTAAGCGTGTGGATGATCTTGTGAATGTGCCAGGCATTGGACCTGCGAAGTTTGAAAAAATCAAAGCTCAGATTACGGTTTAAACCATCTGGGTTTTATGGGCGCAGCCTCCCGCTTGAGGGAGCGGGGGGAGAGGGGAGAGGTTCCAAATCGGGCGAACCGGTTGGAGCCTCTTTTTTTTCGCCAAAGTTATTTTCTAAAACACTTCCCTTGGTTGAATCGCCTGAGTCTTTCTGTTAGAATTCAAATTCTCATGTCTAAGTATTTGACTTTCCAAGAGTTAATTCAAAAGCTCAATCAATATTGGAGCAGCCGCGGCTGTCTCATCATGCAGCCCTACGATTTAGAAGTAGGTGCTGGGACTTTTTCTCCTCACACTTTTTTACGCGCCCTCGGACCTGAACCCTGGAAGGCCGCTTATGTGGAACCCTCGCGTCGCCCGACCGATGGACGTTACGGAGAAAATCCTCATCGCACGCAGCACTATTATCAGTATCAAGTTATCTTGAAACCTGCGCCCAAAGATTCGCAGGAACTTTATTTGGGAAGTCTTCGTGAACTTGGTATTGATCCGCTTGCTCACGACATTCGTTTTGTCGAAGATGACTGGGAATCGCCCACCTTAGGTGCGTGGGGACTGGGTTGGGAAGTCTGGCTGGATAGTATGGAAGTCACTCAGTTTACTTATTTTCAGCAGTGCGGCAGTATTGATCTTGAAATGATCTCTACGGAAATCACTTACGGGCTTGAGCGCATTGCCATGTTTCTTCAGGGGAAAGAGTCTATTTTTGATATTGAGTGGACGGAAGGCGTGACCTACGGGCAAGTGCATCTTCAGGGCGAAAAAGAATTTTCGGGTTTTAATTTTGAACATTCGAATCCTCAGATGTATCTCCGTCATTTTGAAGAATATGAGGCCGAAGCTAAAAAACTTCTCGAAAAAAATCTGGTACTGCCTGCTTACGATTATTGTTTAAAGACGTCTCACGTTTTTAATTTGTTGGATGCACGTGGAGCCGTGAGTGTGAATGAACGCCCACGATACGTGGCTCGGGTCCGAGCTTTGGCGCGTGCCTGTGCTCAAGGTTATTTGGATTCGCGTCAAGCGCAAGGCTTTCCACTTCTTAAAAAAGGAAGAACAGGGAAGAATAGGAAGAAATAAGGAAGAACAAGGAAGAAAGCTGAAATGGAACGGATCAAGCGTAATATGCTAATTTCATATTCTTCCCTTTTCATCCATCTTCTTCCGTATTATCCCCTTTAAAAATTATGCCGAACTTACTTGTTGAAATCGGAACCGAAGAATTGCCTCTCGATAGTTTAGATGTCCTTTATCGGGATCTTCCTTCCAAAATCGAAAAAGCTTTTCGAGAGGCACGGCTTCCTTTTGAAGAAGTGAAGATGGAAGCAACGCCGCGCCGGATTGCTTTTTTTGTCAGAGCCCTTGGTCTTAAACAGTCTGAGCAGATTCTGGAATTTTCAGGGCCTTCTTTTGAACAGGCTTATGACGGAGAGGGAAAACCCACCAAAGCTTTGGAAGGATTTTTGAGGAGCAAAAATTCAGAATTGAAAGATGTCTCCATTAAAGAAACCCCCAAGGGGAAATTCATTCAGGTTAAGAAAAAAGAATTAGGGAAGCCCACGGCAAAAGTTCTTCCTGGAATTCTAGTTTCGATTTTGACTTCGCTTTCTTTCCCCAAATTAATGAGGTGGGAAGCCACTGGATTCAGGTTCCCTCGTCCGATACGATGGCTTGTCGTGCTTCTTGATAAAACGGTTGTTCCGGTACGCTTTGCGGATCTTGTGTCTGGCAGAACTAGTTTAGGACACCGTTTTCTGTCACCAGCTTCTTTTTCTATTCCGTCTGCAGATTGGGAAATCTATCGAAAACTTCTTCAGAAAAAACACGTGATCTTGGATTTGTGTACGCGTGAACAAATCATTCAAAATACTCTCGAGACTAAGTTCCATCATAAAAAAATAGATGCCGAACTTCTTCATTTGAATGCTCAGCTTGTGGAGGAGCCTTTTTTTATCACAGGATCTTTCAATAAAGAATACTTGAAACTCCCGGCTGAAGTCTTAGCCACAGTGATGAAAAAAAATCAAAAGATTTTTGCCTGTTACGATGCCAAGGGCCAGGCTGTGAACCGTTTTGTCGCTGTATTAAACGGAAAGCGAAATGGCCTTCCAAGAATTCAGTCTGATTTTGAAAATGTGCTTTTCTCGAGATTAAAAGACGCCCAGTATTTTTATGCCGAAGACACACGGCAGCCACTGGAGGCCAAAGTTTCTAGCCTTGAACAGATTATTTATCTTGGGAAACTGGGAACTTTGAAGGACAAGATTTCTCGCCTTGAAAAGCTTGCTGAGTTTTTTACTGACCAGACAGGACACTCTGAGCTGCGCGAAGATCTCAAACGTGCTTGCAAGCTTTGCAAAGCAGATCTTATGACGCATTTAGTTTTTGAAATGCCTGATCTTCAAGGTGTTGTTGGCGGAGAGTACGCAAGAGTAGCCGGAGAAAAACAGGAAGTCTCCAATGCCATTCGAACTCAATATCTCCCCAAAAATCTTGCAGAAGATTTTGGATCGGTTCAAAAAGAGATCGGACTTCTTGGTGCGATGCTTGGAATTTTAGATCGTTTGGATCTTTTAGTTGGCGCTTTTGGTTTAGATATGGCGCCCTCTGGAAGTCAGGATCCTTTTGCGCTTCGGCGTGCAGGCGGCGTACTTGTGAAGTTGATTCGTGCCTACCCCTTACGCTTTTCACTTTTTGCGCTTGTGGAGAAAAATTATGATCTCTTTGGTGCTGCGCTCAAGGTTTCCAAACAAGATCTGGTGAAAAAATTCTCTCAGTTTCTTCAGGACCGTTTAATTTTTGAGTTGGGACTCAATCCTGGCACGCGCGCGCATGAAATTTTGCAAGCGGTCGTGAGATCGGATTCAGATCATCTTGCGGGAATCTTTGATCGCTTTTCCATTCTTTCGCAAATGGAGAAAAATGAAATCAATGTCTTTAAAGAGGCTGCCAAGATTGTCGAACGTACTTCAAATATTTTAAAAGGGGCGGCGCGAAATACTTTGGGTGAGCCGGATTTGAATCTTTTATCCGAAGACTGCGAGCGTGCACTTTTTAAGGCTTGGCAGGAAAATAAATCAAAAATTGAAAAAGCGATCCAAAATCATGAATACGCACAGGCCACCCGATTTTACGCTGATCATTTTGGAAAACCTATTCACGATTTTTTTAGCAAAGTCCTTGTTAATGTTGAAGATGCGTCAATCCGTAAGAACCGTCAGGCGCTCATGAATCGGATTTGTGATCTTTACGCTTCACGGGTCGCAGATCTCTCGCTTTTATCGAAGTTCGAATAATCACTATTCACAATCTGGCATTAATGGTACAATTCCCAGCTCAAATACCCCTGTTTTTCTAACATCTTACAATCACTTTAAAAGCGCGTCCCGTAAGGGACTTGGGATAAGATCATGTCAAAGAAGGAGAAAGCAATGAAGACCGCCGCAAAAAGCAGTAAAAAATCCACATCAACCTCTTCGAAATCCAAGAAATTTGTTTATTTCTTTGGTGGAGGCAAGGCTGAAGGTAATGCCAAGATGAAGGGCCTTCTCGGCGGAAAGGGCGCGAATCTTGCTGAAATGTCGGCGATCGGAATTCCTGTTCCTCCCGGATTCACCATCTCCACAGAAACCTGTGCACTTTACAATGATCTTGGGAAAAAGTGGCCGGCTGGATTAGAAGCTCAGGTCAAAGAAAATATTGCCAAGCT
>CAZOOM010000040.1:0-22363 GCA_964581425.1 uncultured bacterium
CTATTGTCCTCCCATGGAGTTTTTTAGCGATGTGATCTTGCTAGTTCCTGGTTTTATCTTCTTACTAAAAAAGAAAAAACTTCTCAATTTACGCACCGAACAGCAAAACTTAGAAAGCGCTAGATTTAATCAACTTAAAGATGAATTTTTGACAGTGGCCTCTCACGAGCTCAGAACACCGCTATCAATCATCAGCGGATTTGCAGAGATCTTACTGAGAGAAAAATTGGGGCCGCTTAATGATGAGCAAAAACGAAGAACTCGAAAAATCCTGATGCAGGGACAGCGTCTCAACCGCATTGTGGATGAATTGCTAGACCTTTCCCGGATCCGCTCTGGTAAAGTTGTTTTGAAGCGCGATGTGTTTGATTTAGTTCCCGTACTCAAAGCGTGCTGCGAAGATCACACTGTGGTCTGTGAACAAAATAATATCCGGTTTGAAGAAAGAATTCCCGATGTGCTTCCTGACATTGTGGGAGATTTAGATCGCATTACACAAATTATTGTTAACTTACTTCATAATGCTGTTAAATACACTCCCGCTGGTGGAAAGATTTGTCTTGAAGCAAAACATGATAAAGATGAGGGGATGATACAAATTTCAATTACGGATTCGGGTATCGGCGTCGATCCAGCTGAACAAGCGCTGATTTTCAATGAATTTTATCGCTCCAATAATCCTATCTCGCGAAAATATTCTGGCAGCGGCTTAGGTCTTGCCATTGTAAAACAACTTGTCGAATGTCATGCAGGAAAGGTTTGGGTCGAAAGCGAGGGATTGAGCAAAGGTTCGCGTTTTTCCTTTACACTTCCGATGGCTCCACCTCAGGATGATTTGAGCTTTTTGGACAAAATTGCAGAAGGCAAAAGTAGTGCCGACGCACCCTCCTCATCTCCTTCCTAATTCACAGATTCCTTTTCTTTGCTTTCCTTTTGTACTAAGCTAGTTTCATGATAGGAACCGAAGAGAAACTTTTCAGCCTTGCGTCCAATTTTTATAGCGAATGGCATCCGGAAATTCGTCAAATCTTTGAGCTTGTTGATCCGCAAATCCCAAAAATCTTTCAGCATAATTATTACCAGTTTCTTTGTACTCACACTCGAAGAATTTTTCCGTATCAATACCGCTTGATCCAGCTTTTAACCCAAGAGCTTTTTTGTGCTAAAGTTCACGAAGAGTGGGTTAAATATAATTCTTACATGTCTTCTCGCGCAACTACAGTGGATAAGATTTATCCAGAATTGCGGGATCAAACCATTGCTTACTTTTCCATGGAGTATGGCCTTTTGACTCTTCCGATATATTCAGGAGGTTTGGGCATCCTTTCTGGTGATCACTTGCGAGGAGCCAGCGATATCGGGTTAACCATGGTCGGGATAGGATTGTTTTATATGGATTGCTACTACGAGCAATCCGTTGATTTACAGGGTCATATGCAGGTTTCTTATCTTCCAATGGTGGCTAAAGGAAAATATCCGCAGAAATATCTACCCATAACACAGGTTAAAAACCAAAAAGGAAAAACTTTAACAATCGAGATCCCCATAGGGGATCGAGTCATTTATTGTCACGTTTGGAAAGTCCATATCGGACGAAGCGAACTTTTACTTTTGGACACGGATTTAAATGAAAATTCCTTGCATGACAGACATATAAGCAGACGTTTGTATGCCTCGCAGTATCATCGCGATGCAGAGAGAAGACGGCGTTTAGAGCAAGAAATTGTGCTTGGCATTGGAGGAATGAAAGCACTTGAAGGAGCAGGTTATCAACCAGGCGCCTATCATTTGAATGAAGGTCACGTAGCACTCGCCCTTTTAGAGTCTATTCGAATCAATATGATCCAAAAAAAACTAAGTTTCGAGGATGCTCAATCAATCACGTCAAGGAAATTTGGATTCACCACTCATACGCCTGTGCCTGAGGGTAACGAGCGATTCCAGGTTCAACTCGTTCATGAAATGCTGGAGCCATATCTTCGAACCTTTTTGGATTCCAAGGAAATCCAGAACGTGATTTTGCTCGGAACTAACTCGGATGGAGTTTTTGACATGACTCAGTTTTCACTCCGATTGGCTGCTGCACATCGTAACGGGGTAAGCCGGCTGCATGGAGAAGTATGCCGAAACATGTGGGCTCATTTGTGGGACGTCAAAGATCCTCAACAAACACCGATTGATTCGATTACTAATGCTATCCACATTCCGTTTTGGATCCGATCTGAATTATCGTCAAAGTTCGACAACCAAAATCTATCTAATCCATTAGCCGCTCTCTCTGATCAAGAGATTTGGGACCTGCACCAGAAATTCAAATCACACCTGATTGAAAAAGTAAGGGAGCGCTGCGTTCGTCAATGGCGCCGGGAAGGCTTGAGCGGTGAACAAATCATGAAGCGCTATCAAACACTTCCTCCAGAGAATACGTTCATCATTGGATTCGCGCGGCGCTTTGCGCAGTACAAACGAGTGACTCTGATTTTGGATGATGAGGACAGGCTCTTTGAATTTTTACATCACGCCTATGAAAAATATAAAACTCCAATAAGCTTCATTTTTGCAGGAAAGCCGCATCCTGACAACCATCCAGGGCGCAATCGTGTCCACCAGATCTCAGAGGTTTCCAGACGATTGGAGCGAGACTCTCTTAAGAGAGGTTATCAAGCCTATATTGTGTTTGTGGAGGGATACGATATTACGCTGGCACGACTACTTGAATCCGGTGCCGATATTTGGCTCAATAACCCGATCAGGCCCCTCGAAGCCTCAGGAACAAGCGGCATGAAAGCTGGTCTTCATGGAGTGCTAAATGTGTCAATCAATGACGGGTGGGTTTGTGAGGGAATTCAAAATGATATCAATGGCTGGACGTTTGGAGCCGAGCCTTATGAATCTAATAATCAAGACCGAAATGCCCTTTTTGAGCTCTTAGAAAGCATAGTCCTGCCTCGATACTTTGATTTTCGAGACCATAATTTCTCGGAAAAATGGGTAACAATGATGCGCTCATCGATTCTAACGATTCTGCGTGATTTCAATTCTGACAGAATGCTTCGAGAATACATCGAAAAGATGTATTTGCCAGCCGTTCAATCGTGATTTAATATATCCGCCACTGCAAACCGAAATAAGAGGCAAATCTAGCTATGATGAATACCATGACAAAAAAATTACCGACACATGAATTAGCTCAAGCCGGGCAAAGTCCCTGGATAGATTCTCTCAGCCGTGAGATGCTGCGCTCCGGAAGACTCAAGCAAATGATCGCCTCCCAAGGTGTTTTAGGCCTCACCTCTAATCCGAGTATTTTTCAAACAGCCATCACTGAAGGACAGGGAGTTTATGCTGGAGATATTAAACGACTTGTGCGTAAAGGAGCATCTGCAATTGAAATTTACGACCAGCTTTCAATAGCGGATATTCAATCGGCTTGTGACTTATTAAAAAGCGTTTGGAGCAAGACAAAAGGCGAACATGGCTACGTAAGTTTAGAAGTTCTACCTACGCTTGCTTATAAAACGGCTAAGACGATTCAAGAAGCTGAGCGCCTTTGGAAAAAAGTAGCGCGACCCAATCTCATGATTAAAGTACCTGCCACTCCGCAGGGGATTCCAGCCATTCAAGAATTGATCTCAAAAGGGATCAGCGTCAATGTCACTTTGATTTTTTCTGAAAGTCAGTATAACGCCGTTGCTCAAGCCTACTTGGCCGGGCTTCAAATGCGCGCTAAAAAGAAACAGGATCTTAGTCATGTCAGATCAGTTGCAAGCGTGTTCGTGAGTCGATTTGATACCTGGATTGATAAACAGCTCGAGTTACTTGCCCAGGACTCAAAAGGACAAAAAAAAGAATCTCTATTAGCGCTTCGAGGAAAAGCAGGGATCGCAAACTCAAAATTGATTTATCAACAGTATAAGAAATTATTTTCCACCGCGTCGTTTCAACAACTTGAAAAAAATGGAGCTCATGCACAAAGAGTTTTATGGGGAAGTACCAGCTGTAAGAATCCTAATTATTCGGATCTGCTCTATGTGGAAAATCTCGTTGGAAAAAACACTGTCAACACCATGCCTCAGGTGACTCTTGATGCATTGATTGATCATGGCCGTATCCAACCTGATACGATTGAATCCGATCTTTCAGGTGCAAAAAAATGCGCTGAAGAACTTAAGAAATTTAATCTGGATCTAGTCAAGATTGGGGAGATGCTTCAGATTCAAGGGGTAAAACTTTTTTGCGATGCGTTTGATCATCTCGTGCAAACTTTGGAATTAGCAATTCTTTCAACGAACAAAAAAACTTCTAAACTTCCGAGTTTCAAAGTCTCAATTCCCCAATCTGACCGCAGTAAGGTCGAACAAGAAATCAATGCCTTTAAAAGTGCAGGGGGTCTCGAAAGACTTCTCTGCCAAGATGCGTCACTTTGGAAAACGGAGCCGGAGCATCAAAAAGTGATTCTTAACCGACTAGGTTGGCTCAAAGTTCACGAATGGATGCTTGGAAAACTTTACGATATTGAGTCCTTTCAAGAAGAGGTTAAATCTGCGGGTATTAAGTCTGTAATTCTTCTTGGAATGGGGGGGTCGAGTCTGGCTCCAGAGGTAATGAACTTCATTTGTCAAAAATCATCAGGCACTCCGAAACTTTTTATCCTTGATACAACGGATCCTGCAAGCATTCGTGACGTTGAAAAGCAAATTGCGCTCAAGAAAGCACTTTTTGTCGTAGCGAGTAAATCTGGCTCCACGATAGAGACTCTTTCTCAGTTCAGCTATTTTTACGATCGCGTGAAATCAAGTTACGGAACTAAAGCTACCACCGCAGGGATCGGGTCTCATTTTATGGCGATTACAGATCCAGGGTCTTCACTTGAAAAACTTGCTGCAAGTAAATGTTTTAGAAAGTGCTACCTCAATCCATCCAATATCGGAGGCCGTTATTCTGCGCTGTCTTTATTTGGAATTGTCCCAGCAGCCCTTGTTGGGATTCCGGTGCGTTCACTGCTTGAGGCTGCTCGTGCCAGTTACAATTTTGGGGCCAACCCGCAGATTCCCATTGAGAAAAAAGAGGGATTTTATTTAGGAGCTGTGATTGGTGCTCTTGGAAAATTGGGCCGAGATAAGTTAACGCTTGTTACCAGTACTTCACTAAACTCTTTTGGCTCATGGCTGGAGCAATTAATCGCGGAAAGCACCGGAAAAGAAAAAGTTGGTGTTCTCCCAGTGGATACCGAAGAATTAGCTGACGCATCGGTTTATGGAGAAGATCGGCTTTTCCTCGCTTTCCTTTCCAAAAAAGACGCTGCTGAGTCTCAACAAATTCGCACCCGCCTTGGGCAGCTGAAACGTGCTGGTTTTCCTGTCATTGAAGTGGATTGGGAATCATGGGCATCCCTTGGCGCTGAGTTTCTGAATTGGGAGATTGCAACGTCCGTAGCGAGCAGCCTGCTAAAAATTAATCCGTTTGATGAACCTAATGTGACTGAAAGTAAGAACATCACTCAGGAATTATTAGGGGTTTTTAAAAAAAATCGTGCCATTGAAAATCCTACTCGCTATTTTTATGCCAATAAAACTGTTGAGTGGGGATTGATCTTAAAACAAATCCGCAAAGGAAGCTATGTTGCACTCCTTGCCTACGTGCCTCGATCTGAAAAAATGCTGCGCGCCTTTCAGCGTCTTCGAAATATCTTGCGCAGGCATTTTCGTGTCCCTGTGCTTTTAGGTTTTGGGCCAAGATATCTCCATTCAATTGGCCAGTTTTATAAAGGAGGGACTGCCTCAGGACTTTTTATTGAATTTCTGATTCATGATCGTCAGGATCTCGCCATACCCGATCAGCCGTACGGATTTTCGCTTTTAAAAAGAGCACAAGCTTTGGGTGATTTTGAGGCTATTCAAAATAAAACATTGCCGATCATTGCAGTGGACCTTGGAACCGATGCGGTTGCTGGAATTTCTTCTGTAGAAAAACAAATTATTAAACAACTCGAAAAATAAGTAGCTCATTTATCGTGGCACGAAATCACACGAATCGACGTTGGTATTTTGGCTTGTTGATAGTTGCTTTTTCGAGCTCGTGGATATCCTCCCAAGCTTTATCAGCTCCATTCTCTGAAGTCTTCGAGCACGCAACCTATCGCGTGGTTTGCAAATCCACCGGAAGGACTTTAGAGGGAAATCAGCGCGGTCGTCAGATGAAGTACGAAGAAATGGTTTATAAGCTTTCCATAACCGCTGATAACTCAGTTGATTTGTTCAAGCCTGAAAATCTCGCTGAAATTCAAGTCTTGGATACAGATGGGTATATTTTGGCCTCTGATTTAGTGACGCAAGATTCGCTGCTTCAGAACCGCGAGTATTACGCCTATCTCTGGATGTCTAGCGATTCGATACCCCAAGTTTCTGATATTAAATTCGTCTCATTAGAAACCGAACAAATTGCACCCGCAAAATTGCGGCTTTCTCTCCAGCAAAAAGATATTAAAGATGCTGCTAAACAATCAGGATTTGATGAAAAAAAGCTAAATGAAAAGGTTGTGATCGCTGAAAAGGTTTTTGAATCTCCTGTACGCGCTGAGCTTAACCGGAATAACAATATGTCGATAATTGATCAGAATATAAGTAAAATCCATACTTTGCTAAAAGAAAGCTTAAAGCAAGAAAAAGCGCCTGTAATTGCTAATGATGATGGCTCTAAACCTAAGAGTGAATCCTTGGCAACTGAAGCGACGGAGCAACCGGTTAAACCATCACAGTCACCGCGCATTACCAATGATGACATTGCCGCTTTTTTGAAAGAATTTGATAAAAAATCTCCTTCACAGCAAGAAACCAATGGCGAAACTACTGAATGAAGATCTCTGATTATTTGTTCACATCAAAGCGCATGGGTTTCAAATTGGCGTATTTACCTCGCAGCGGATTTTCTGGAAAGGGGTTAACTTTCCTTCTTGTTGCATGTTCCTTAATTTATCACGGTTGCGCTACTCAACCGAAACCAAGCACCTACATGAAAGCGCAAATGCCGGTCACAGTTTATGGCGAGAAATCTGGTTTAGGACGACCCCGCAATATTTGGCATACAGTGGGCCCATCGGAAACCCTTTGGCGTGTCAGCAAAACTTACGAGGTTGATATGCAAACCCTCATGAGTGCCAATAAGTTGAAAGATCCTGGGCAAATCAAGAAAGGGCAGCGTTTATTGATTCCTCAAACCCAAGGAGCGATTCGACTCATTCCTCTCTATCCTAATCGCCGCTGGACTCACATTGTGATTCATCACACAGCTACTGATGCGGGAAACGCGTTTGCTATCGATGAGCTTCACCACAAAAGAGGGTTTTGGAACGGGCTTGGTTATCATTTCTTGATCGATAACGGCACTGATGGGACTGAAGATGGGCAAATTGAAGTTGGTCCGCGGTGGGTGAAGCAAATGGTAGGTGCGCATGCAAATGCTAACGGAATGAATGAACATGGGATAGGTATTTCACTTGTAGGAAATTTCAGTGAGCGTCACGTCACTGAAAAAGAGCTCGAATCGCTCGTTTTCTTAGTGAGAAAACTTCAAGAGTATTATCACATTCCCAAATCCAATGTCATTGGTCACCGCAATGTTCCTGGCAAACACACAGAGTGTCCTGGCAATAATTTCCCCTGGGAACGCTTCAAAGCGATGCTTTAACCTTATTTTTCAAGAGTGGATGACACCTGAATTTTTTCCACATCGGGATTTTCTTCTGCAGTTTTTAATTTAAGACGTAGAGGAACGCTGTCCACTGTAAACCGAAAGACATATCCTTGCGTACCTTGCCACAAAAGATGAATTTCATGAGGCTCCGAACTTTTAGAGTTATTGATGATCTGATAAATTCGACCCGCCTGAATTTTGGTTCCAGTAGCCCCATCCACATTCTGGATATCAAGCCCCCAAATTTCTTTTGGTAAAGGCTTGTCGTCGTAGAAAACCTTTAAAACAGCGGGATTTCCTTCGGCGCTTTCCATCACGAAACTTAGAGACGCACCATTAAAAATGAAAAACATTTCGCTTGCGGTGATGAACTCTAGGTGATTGGCAGTTGAACGCCATTCACCCTTGAGGTAATACCGGTTTGGTTGCAAATAAGCAGGCTTAGCAAAGGACTGAATCTCATCAGAGCGAATTTTTTCAATGTTGCCAAAGTACGTGGCATTGGAATATCCTAATTCAACATTCCACGGCTCGTGCACATCAGTTAGAACGCTGCCTGCATCTTGCGGCCATTCAGATAATTCGTGAGCCAGTTGGTCTCTCGACAATCTTGTCACCATCGATACAATTTCTTGCTCTGAAAAATATCCCCTCCATATTTTCTGTATTCGACCAGAGGCATCAATGAGAACAACCGACGGGGTGTCTTGGACGAGGAATTGTCCGCGCATAAGATTTGCAGTATCAAGGATGACCGGCAATAAAATTTGATATCGATTTAAAATTAACTGAATATTATCTGGATTTCTTTCGTATTCAAAATTAGGGCAGTGAACCCCCCAAACCTGGATACCTTCATTTTGATAAGTGATGTGTAAAGAATTCATGAATGTTAAGCCATCCAAAGATGTGCTATTGGAGCTCTGCCAAAAATACAGGACGGTGATGCGATCATGATATGAATGCGTTTGAGATAAAGGCGCGTTAAGCCACGCAAGGGCAGGATTAATTTCTGGAGCTGACTCACGAGAGTTGAGAATAGCATGCGCCGGGGAAACGTTGATGCTTAGCATGCTCATTAAAACGAGAGAGAATATAAATTTGCTCATAGTTTCATGTCCTAAAAAAGGTTACCACACATCGTCTCATGAGTGAAGCTAAGTGTTGCTGCGTTAATAGGAGTCCGAGGCCCCTCTTGACAAGTGCGTTTTCTGTGTTACATTAACTGCAGGAAATAAAAATGAACAAAAAACGACCCCATACAACATTAAAAATGAAAAATCGCCATCAAAGCGTTAAGGCTTTTTATGGCATTTGCCGATGCCTTATGTGGGGAAACACGTGGGCGCCCCAGTGAACTAGATTTTAATCATCTTATACAGCCCACGAGAAATCGTGGGCTTTTTTTTTGGAAACTCATATGGAAAACTTAATGCCAACAACCAGTAATGAAAAGCGAGTCAAGCATCCTGTAAAGCTGACTGCACTTTGGTATCTCAAAGAGGCTCTTTTAGAAGAGGCTTTTGAGGATTGCCCTGTCTTCATACGCATTGCTTATGAATTTGGTGCCAAGGATGCGGAAGTAGAAAGCTTACTTGAAGACCCTAGGCGTATTCCTAAAGGCTAAGCCTAGCCTCGATTCAAAAGGAGATATTCATGAAACCCAGAGCTGTTTTAAATATGTTGATCGTTTCGTTGATGTGCTCAACATCTGTCTACGCAGAGTGTGGACATCGCGAACTTATTAACAGCGATAGCTATGGTGTGCGCGCACCTGCTCGTTTTGTACATGGTGTTTCCAATATCGTTTCCAGTCCAGTTCAATTTTTTACTGAAACGCGATATTCTGTTAAATGTGGACACGGGGATCTCCTCGCGGGTTTAGGGAGCGGTGTCATCAGCTCCGGAAAATATCTCATCTACGGCGTGTGGGATTTGGCAACATTCTGGGTGCCTGGAAAAGGCGGGCAGGACCTTGCAATAAAAGATTGTGGTTGGGAAGAGGCTGCTCGGGATTGTGAAAAACCCAATGCCATAGAATCTAAACCCTTAAAATAGGGTCTTCCAAATTTAAATCTCGCCATGAAGATTTCTCCAACCTCGATCCACCAAATTCAAAGTGGTGAACTATTTATTACATGGAGTGACAATCATCGCTCTCTCTTTGCGGCTCATGACTTGAGAATGCATTGTCCCTGCGCACAGTGCGTAGATGAGTGGACCGGAGAGAAAATTCTAAAAGAAAATCAAATCCCAGCAGATATTCGATTTAGAAACTTTCAAGAGTCGGGTCATTACGGAATAAAAATCGCGTATTCCGACGGACACTCGACTGGGATCTATAGCTGGGAATACTTGAGAGATATTTGCCGATGCGTCCCTTGCACCGAGAATACCGAAAAATCTTCAGGGGAAAACCCGCCGTGTCGAGATTTTGTTAAATGAGGAAAATGAAATCAATCCTATATGCTGGTGATAGTGACAAAACAGGAGCTGCTCGATATTTGCTTTCGATCCTTAAATACTCGAATTTTGAGCTGGTCCATGTTCCACCTCATAAAAAAATCTCATTGCATCTTGTTACATCGAAAAAATTTGATGCCTATATTTTTAGTGATTACTCCCATTCTCAGATATCAACAAAGGTAGAGCATCAGATATTAAGCAACGTTGAGCAAGGCTCCGGACTTTTCATGGTGGGAGGGTGGGGATCCTTTTCTGGCCCTTTCGGTAAGTGGCAAGGCTCTCTTATCGAGGATTTTTTACCGATTCAATGTCTGAAAAAAGACGATCGACTTCAATTTCCAGGTGGCGCTCTCATGATACCCCAAGAAAATCATGCCATTTTAAAAAAACTTCCCTGGAACCAGCCCGTTGCCGTTTGTGGAATCAATGATGTGAAGCTTCGATCTTCTGCGTGTGTGATTTTGCAGGCCCGGCCTCTTCGAAGTTCTAAGAAAGGAATCGTCCGTTTAGGCTCTTCGCATCCACTACTTATTCTTGATAAACGAGTGGATCGCCGCGTTGCTATTTTTACAAGTGATTTTGCGCCTCATTGGTCGGCTGGGATGGTTGATTGGGGTGATCGCATCATGAGTCTCAAATATAATTCTCAAATATTTGTTCAGGTCGGAAATGCTTATGTTCGATTTGTTTCACAGATCCTCCATTGGCTAACAAATTCATAAATATTCTGTTCTAATCTTCAGTTTTCTCTTCAGATGTCGATATTCATGAGGCAAGGGGAGGTTCCTATGATCAATCAAATGGTAGTGTCTACGGAAATTGAATGGATTGGTTACGATAATAAGCGCGAAATGCTTCAAGTAGAATTTATCGAAGGGAAAATTTATCAATATGACGGAGTTCCAGAGTCCGTCTATAAGGCATTTTTAGATGCGACCTCTCACGGTGCCTTTTTTGAAGATTTCGTAAAAAGCCGCTATCCATATCGCCGCGTCAGATAGTTTATGTTTGCTCAGCGATCGATACTCATCGTTGATGATGAAGAATCTGTCCGTGATATCCTCAGCGAATTTCTATCCGATGAAGGTATCTGGTTTATGAAGCTGATGATGGATTTAAAGCGATTGAAATTGCTGAAAAGCATCGCCCCAATCTTGTCATGCTCGATCTAAAGCTGCCAAATTTATCCGGAATTGATGTCCTCAAGCGCATTAAAGAAGTATCAGCATCCTCTGTTGTCGTAATGCTTACCGGAAGTCTTGATGAAAAAGATGCCCGCGAAGCCATTCAGTTGGGCGCTTATGATTATGTCACAAAGCCGATTGGTCTCAATGATGTCAAAAACTTAATCCTCAACAGAGTCTGGCCGCCTCGTTAAATGGTTCTTCTTAACTCTCAGTCACTCCCGCTCGGTGGCACTGCAAAGCCTTTCAATCTTATAAGTGTTGACGGAAGATCGTTCTCTCTTGAGAGTTTCAGTGCTGCAGATGTCCTCGTCATCATGTTTATCTGTAATCATTGCCCCTATGTTCAAGCTATCGAGGATCGGATCATTGCACTCCAAAGATTCTTCAATCTGGATAAACGAGTTGCTCTTGTTGGGATCTGCTCCAACGATCCCTCTGATTATCCCGATGACAGTCCGGCACAACTCAAAAAGAGATGGAATGAAAAGAAATATGGATTTCCTTATTTAATCGATACGACTCAGGAAGTAGCACGTGCCTATGGAGCTGTATGCACGCCTGACCTTTTTGTTTTTGATAATCAAAGAAGGCTTGCATATCACGGACGTCTTGACGATTCATGGAAAGACGCCTCAAAAGTAACCACAGAAGATCTTAAAAAGTCAATTGTAGCACTGCTTGCAAAGCATCCCGTTGATACCTCCCAACTTCCTTCCATGGGTTGTTCGATAAAATGGAAGAAAACTTCCTGATTTCCTGATACAATCCGCTCCACAGGAACTGATTATGTATCAAGAATTGATTTGGACTTTACCCTTTGTTGCGCTTCTAGGTTGTATTGCTGTCCTTCCGCTTTTACAAAAGCATTGGTGGGAAAAAAACTTTCATCTTGTCTCATTTGGACTCGCCACTCTCACTATCCTCTATTACTTACTTCTGCTGCACGATACATCGTCACTTCTGAAAACATTTCACGAATATTTGAGTTTTATTGCGCTTATCGGTTCGCTTTATATTGTTTCGAGCGGAATCCACATTGATGTGAAAGGGGAAGCAACTCCGCTAGCCAATACGATTTTTTTGTTTATAGCTGCAGTTATTTCCAATTTCTTAGGGACCACAGGGGCCTCCATGGTCTTTATTCGCCCGTGGATTCGGATGAATAAATACCGCATTACAAGCTTCCATATTATTTTCTTTATCTTTGTAGTCAGCAATATTGGTGGAGCGCTCACTCCTATTGGAGATCCTCCTCTTTTTCTGGGCTTTTTGCACGGGGTGCCTTTTTTCTGGGTTCTTGAAAATACTTGGATGATTTGGCTCACAGGTGCTCTGATGGTGCTCGCTATCTTCTTCATCATGGATCAAAAGAATTTTTTAAAAGCCAATGCTGCGATCAGGCAAAAAGAAACGGCGTCTGGAGAGCAATGGAAATTTTCTGGAGGAATCAATTTCGCGCTCTTACTTGTTATTTTAATTGCTGTATTTTTCGATAAGCCTGCATTTCTACGCGAAGGGATCATGCTGGCATGCGCGCTCTTATCAATTAAGTTCACCGCGAAAGCTATTCATGAATCTAATGATTTTTCATTGGCCCCGATCCGCGAAGTCGCTATTCTCTTTTTTGGAATATTTGCTACGATGCTTCCCGCTCTTGAGTGGCTGGAGCATTACGCATCACAGCTCGGATTAAAAACCCCAGGTAATTTTTACTGGATCACGGGTGCACTTTCTAGTTTTCTTGATAATGCTCCAACCTACCTCGCATTTTTAACTGCATCAGTGGGTGTGCTTCTTGGGCCGCAAGCACACGGCGTTGGCGCTGAGCCTCATATTGTTGCGGAGATTCTACGTTATCACCCCGCATACATTAAGGCCATTAGCATCGGGGCTGTGTTTTTTGGAGCCATGACGTATATTGGCAACGGGCCAAATTTTCTGGTGAAATCGATTGCAGAGCAGCATAAGATCAAACTCCCATCTTTCCTCGGATATATTTTAAAATTTAGCCTTCCTATTTTGCTTCCTGTATTTGCCGTCATTTGGTTGGTGTTTTTTCGAAGCGCATGAAACCTCATTCTGCATTTCTTCTTTTTTTGTTCGGTGTTAGCTACTTCGGGATATCGGGAGTTCGAGCTGAGGAATCTTTACCGCCATTGCCTAAAGGCCCATTAATTCTTACCAGCGCAAAATCCTCTATGATGAACCCTGATTACTGGATCCAGCAAATTCCAGATGCAGAGAAAATGATTAAAACGCCCGCGCAGCTCAAAGAGTTTAATCATTACATCGCAGAGTTGATCGCTGAGAGGATTGACATTTTTAAACTTTCCAAAACGCGAAATCAAGCCGAGATCCAAGATAACGTTCTTAAGATCTTTAAAGCGCTCCGCGCAAGAAAACTCTATGACGTCAAGAATCAAACCATTGCGAGATCCTTTTTCAATGATGAGATTCTTCCTAAATTAAACACGACCGACAAACCTCAACAAATCAAGGTCAGATGGGGAGCATGCATTCGTTCCACATTGGTACGCGCTTTGCCTTCAGATACGGTTCTTCTGGAAAAACCTAATGATGTTGAATTTGATCAACTTCAATTTGCTCGTATCAAACTCTGGACGCCTGTCGCAATTCTTCATGAATCCAAAGAAGGCGATTGGTATTTTATTCAAGCGCCCTATGCGAGAGGTTGGGTCAAATCCCGTGACATTGCCTTGTTTGCTGCACGAGATGACCTGAAAAAATGGATTGCTACTAAATCTTTTATAACGGTCACAGGTGATTACGTAAAGTTGTGGAAAGATCCCAAATTTAAAACTGCGCATGTGAATGCAAGTATGGGTACTGTAATCCCTCTCAGAAAACAAACGGATGAAGGTTTTTTCGTCTGGGTTCCTATGCGAAAAAAAGATGGCACTGTTTCGCTGCATCAAGCCTATCTGAAGAAAAATAGCGATGTTTCCGTAGGCTTTTTGCCCTACACACAAGCCAATATTATTCGACAGGCCTTTAAATTACTTGCAAAGCGTTACGGTTGGGGTGGAACCTATGAAGGACGAGATTGTTCAGGATTTATCCACGACGTTTTTTTAAGCCTAGGCGTTGATATGCCAAGAAATTCGCAAGATCAAGCATTTGTAGGGACGAAACTCGGGTTCTTTCATCCATTTTCGGATGAGGCTCTAAAAAAACAAACGCTTGATGAAGCAAGGCCAGGACTCACTTTACTCGCGATGCATATGCACATGATGATTTATTTGGGTAAAGAAAACGATAATTATTACGTCATCCACTCGACTTGGGCTGAGCGTATTTCTAAAACAAGTGACCAAAAAAATCGAATCAATCAGGTGGTTGTCACAGATCTCAATTTAAACGGCAAATCCTATTTAGGCAGTCTTTTTGACCGAATTATTTCCATGAATGAGGTTGACTGATCATGACTAAACTCACCGAAGGCAATGGCTGGAGTTTTGAACCGGCAAAATCCAAACTAGCGCAGGCCAAAACAGGATCCTTAAGTCCGGATAAGCAAGAAATTCGACTTCGCCTCGAAAAAAGAAATGCGGGAAAAATTGTAACGCTTATTTCTGGACTAATATTATCGACCGATAATCGTGAGAAATTGGCACGCGACCTGAAAACAGCATGCGGAACTGGCGGAACCATCCATGAAGGGAAGATCGAACTCCAGGGAGATCAGCGTGAGCGTGCAAAGACATGGCTGCTCAGTAAAGGTTGGAGAGTATTGTCATGAAACTTGGCTTGTTAATTACATTAGCATTAATCCTGTTAATCGCAGTCGCTTCCAGCTGCCGCCACGTCACGCCCATCTATGAATCTCGAGGAAAAATCGTCGTCTTAGAAAAAACAGATCAAGGCATGAGCCTTTCGATCTTGCACGAACCCGTCTTAAGATTCACGCTGGAAACCGGTGAAATCACAGATTTAGATGCACAAATATCAGATTTTAAAGTCACAGAAAAAATCATGCCATCGAATCTTAAGGCCAATGACCTTGTGAGCTTTAAATTTACCGTTCATTGGGATCAACGCACTAAACTTGAAATTACTCAACTTTCTGTGCTGGATTCGCAGACAAAACTTAGCATCCACGAGCCACAGTTAACCGGATCCGGCGTATGACAACACCCACTGTTCAAGACGCTCCATTCATTGCAGCATGCTTTCAAAAAGCGACACCGATCACGCCTGTTTGGCTCATGCGCCAGGCTGGAAGGTACATGAAAGAATATCGAGATTTAAGAGCACGACACTCATTTTTAGAACTCTGTAGAAATCCCGAACTGGCATGCGAAGTCACAGTGTATGCCGTTGAGAGAATCAAAGCCGATGCTGCCATAATTTTTTCAGATATTCTTTTGATACTGGAATCATTGGGACTGAAATTGAAGTATACGATTAATGACGGCCCCGAAATTTCCGGGAAAATTCAAACTTGTGAGGATGTTAAGAAAATTCCCGCAATCGATTCCAGAGAAGCGCTGAGCTACGTGATGGATGCTATCAAACTCACACGCCAAAGTTTAAACCCTAAAATTCCGCTCATTGGCTTTTCTGGTGCTCCTTTCACATTAGCCTCTTATATTTTAGAAGGTGGTTCCTCCCGGACATTTGAAAAAACAAAATCTTTTATGCGATTACAGCCGGAAGCGTGGCATCTCTTAATGAATAAATTGAGTGGGGCAATCCATGATTATTTGATGGCGCAAGTAGAGGCTGGCGCTGATGCGGTCCAGCTTTTTGATTCCTGGGTAGGCTGCTTGACGCCGGAAGAGTATGAAAACCTGGTCTTACCGCATTCGAAAAAGGTTTTTGAAAATCTACCTGATCACATTCCGCAAATTCATTTTGGAACTGGGACAGGTCCTTTCATTAAACAATTTCGATCTGCAGGAGGGCAAGTGCTAGGGTTGGATCAACATGTCTCGATTTCTGACGTCTGGAAAACTTTGAACTATGATTGCGCAGTTCAAGGAAACCTTGACCCAAAAATTCTTTTTGAATCAATCCCTACGATTCGTACTCATGTAGAAAAAATTCTGTCTGAAGTTGCAGGCAGGCCTGGACATATTTTTAATCTAGGTCATGGAGTTCTTCAACACACTCCGGTTGAAAATGTGATTGCTTTAGTGGATATGGTCCACGAAATTACCGCCAAGAAAGCTTAATTATGTCTTCCTTTGATCACATCCTTATCCTCGGCTTTGGCGGACCGACTCATTCCAATGATGTCATGCCATTTATTGAAAATGTAACTCGCGGAAAGCCCATTCCCAAGGAACGTCTTCTCGAAGTTGCACATCATTATGAGTTAATTGGAGGCGCTTCGCCTTATAACGAACTCACTTTTCAGCTGGGAAAGGGGATTTTTTTAGAGCTTCGCGACCGAGGTGTGGATCTTCCAATTTTTTATGGAATGAGAAATTGGCATCCTTATTTGCTAGACACCTTAAAAGAGATTAAAAGGCAGGGTTTGAGACGAGGGATCACAATGGTTCTCGCGCCACATCGTTCTGAAGTCAGTTATGACAAATACTGGAATGATTTGAAATCAGCCTTGATGAATCCCGACTTCACAGGCTTGAGTTACGAAACTCTGCCCCAGTGGCATGATCATCCTTTATTTATTGATGCACAATCTGATTTTGTCTCAAGTAAAATTCATGAAATAGGGGGCGCTGAGTTCCAGCTCATTTTTACGACGCATTCGATCCCATGCAGAATGGCTCAAGAATCAAAGTACGTTGAAGAGTTTTTAATCACAGCGGGATTGATTGCAAAATCACTTCAAATCACAAACTGGCGCTACGCTTATCAGTCACGAAGTGGTTCACCTCGTGATCCATGGCTTGAGCCTGACATCCTTCAGGTGATTGAGGAGACAAAAAAATCAAAAAAAGATGCAGTTTTACTTGTCCCGATCGGATTTCTTTGTGATAATGCGGAAGTTTTGTACGATCTCGATATTGAAGCAAAAAAAGCAGCAGAAAGTTTGGAACTCGGCTATTTTCGTGCATCTACAGTGACAGACCATCCGTCATTTGTTAATATGTGGGCTGAATTAATTGAATCGCAAATCAATACTTCAAAGAATTAAATCATGACTGAAGCCACGCATTCGCACAAACCAGATCAAGTTGATCTGGATCTTCGTGAAAAGGGAGCGCCGAAGGAAGGTGTCCCGCAGTATCTCGACCGGCGCCTATACTTTCAGTTCCTGGCATTTCAAGATTGCAAGGATCCGCAGTCACTCATTCCAGCTTTGCAGGCCTGCCCTCAAGTCTTGGTGCTGTATCAAAATCTGAATCATCCGTTTGGCATCGGTATCCTGCTAAACAGTGAAGATCCAACAGGATTTGTTTCAGCCGCTCAAAATCTCTTTCGTGGAAAGGCCTTTGAAAATCTTACCTTTCAGCCCGAATTTACAATGACAGGAAGAACCTACACGATTGGTCGCGAACAGGATCTCGAGCATTGGCTCCTCAAAAAACCAAAAATGAATGCGCTCAATCCCGCTTGGCCATGGGCCATCTGGTATCCGCTCCGAAGAAAGCCAGAGTTTGCTACTTTGACACGCGAAGCTCAAGGGAAGTTAATGGCCGAACATGCCTTTATTGGACATTCTTACGCTTCTATCAGCGCAGCTTATGATATTCGACTGAATTGTTTTGGTTTGGATAAAAATGACAATGAATTCATCATTGGTCTAGTTGGACCTGAGCTTTATCCGCTGACACGCGTCGTCCAGGATATGCGGAAAACAGAACAGACTTCAAAATATATTCAATCGCTGGGTCCTTTTTTTGTTGGTAAAGTGATCTGGCAGAGAGAATCAGGGGATTAACTTGGGAAAGTGTGCGTGTCCGTTTTCATCTTCCATTGGGAAGAAAGTAGTGATGGCAGCTACGGGTCTTATTCTGGTGGGATTTCTCTGCGGGCATCTCATTGGAAATCTCCTGATCTTCTTTGGGCCTAACGCTATCAATTCCTATGCAAAGCATCTTCAAGATTTGCTGCCTCTTTTATGGATTGCCCGCATCACACTCCTTGTTTCACTTTGCGCACATATTGGTAGTGCAATTTTAATTTCAATTGAAAATAAGCGTGCGCGTCCGCAAGATTACCGGAATCTTAAGACTGTGCGAACCACGATCTCAGCAAAAACCATGATGCTTTCCGGCTGTATGATTCTCGCCTATGTGATTTATCACCTCATGCATTTCACTTTTAAAACCACTCATCCTCAGTTCGCCCATCTGATTGACAGCGAAGGTCGTCATGATGTGTACACCATGATTGTTACCAGCTTTCAAGATGGCCGCATATCGGGCGTTTATCTGATTGCCATGACGCTGCTTTGCATGCATCTCAGCCATGCCATTTCTTCTGTATTTCAGACATTGGCGCTTCAGCCGCCTTCTCTCCAACCGAAGATCAAAACCGGAGGAGCTATTTTTGCAGGGATCATTTTTATTGGATTTTCCTCGATTCCCATAGCTTGTCTTCTTGGCATTCTTAAAGGTGCTGTATGAGTTTAGAATCAAAAATTCCTTCAGGACCGCTTCCGGAAAAATGGGATCATGCCAAATTTGACATGAAACTGGTTAATGCTGCCAACAAGCGCAAATACAAAATCATTGTGATTGGAACTGGTTTAGCTGGAGCTTCGGCGTCCGCATCTCTGGCTGAACTTGGCTATCAAGTCGAGACGTTTTGCTTTCAGGACAGCCCGCGCCGCGCTCACAGCATCGCAGCTCAAGGTGGAATCAACGCTGCAAAAAATTATCCCAATGATGGTGACAGTGTCTGGCGTCTTTTTTATGACACGGTTAAAGGCGGAGATTTTCGTGCTCGAGAAGCCAACGTGTATCGCCTGGCTCAGGTGAGTAATGCGATTATTGATCAGTGCGTTGCGCAGGGTGTTCCTTTTGCGCGTGAATATGGAGGCTACTTATCCAATCGATCTTTTGGCGGAGCTCAAGTTTCTCGAACGTTTTATGCCAGAGGCCAAACTGGGCAGCAACTCTTGCTTGGGGCTTATCAAGCCTTAGCGCGTCAGATTCATTTAGGTGCTGTCAAAATGTTTCCACGCACCGAAATGCTTGATCTTGTCCTTGTGGATGGCGCGGCCAAGGGTGTTCTGATTCGTGATTTGGTATCCGGCGAAATTCGTTCCTACGCTGCTGATGCAGTGGTTTTAGCCACAGGCGGGTACAGCAATGTTTTTTACTTATCCACAAATGCTAAAGGGTGCAATGTCACGGCCACCTGGAGGGCGCACAAAAAAGGCGCTTATTTTGCAAATCCGTGTTTTACTCAAATTCACCCGACCTGCATTCCTGTTTCCGGTGATTACCAGTCCAAATTAACTCTGATGTCCGAATCTCTCCGCAACGACGGAAGAATTTGGGTTCCGATCAAAAAAGGGGACAAACGCAAGCCTTCTGAAATTCCAGAGAATGAAAGAGATTACTATCTTGAAAGAAAATATCCCAGTTATGGGAATTTAGCTCCCCGCGATATTTCTTCTCGAAGTGCCAAAGAGGTTTGTGATGCAGGCCAAGGCGTGGGCCCTAATGGACAGGGTGTTTATCTCGATTTTTCAGCTTCCATCAAGCGATTAGGCCAACCCGTTATTGCCGAGCGCTACGGAAATTTATTTGAAATGTATGACCGCATCACTGGAGAGAACCCTTACGAAGTTCCGATGCGAATTTACCCTGCGCCTCATTACACCATGGGGGGACTGTGGGTGGATTATCATCTCATGAGTACCATTCCTGGGCTATTTGTCATCGGAGAAGCCAATTTTTCAGATCATGGCGCAAATCGTCTTGGTGCAAGCGCTCTTATGCAAGGACTTGCGGATGGTTATTTTATTTTACCGTATACGATTGGTGATTATTTAGCCCGTATCAAACCCGGAGTTGTTTCTGCTTCAAATCCTGAATTCCAAGTAGCTATGAATGAGGTCAAATCACAAACTCAAAAACTATTATCAATTCAAGGGAAAAGATCTGTGGATGAAATTCATCGCGATCTTGGAAAACTCTTGTGGAATTACTGCGGCATGGCTCGAAATGAATCAGGTCTTAAAACTGCGCTTAAAGAAATTCCATCTTTACGCCAGGATTTTTGGAAAAATGTCAAAGTCCTTGGTGCGAATGAATCTTTCAATCAATCTCTAGAAAAAGCCGGACGTCTTGCGGACTTTTTGGAATTTTCCGAGCTCATGGTCAAAGATGCGATGACTCGAAATGAATCCTGCGGGGGGCATTTTAGGACCGAATACCAGACCTCCGAAGGCGAAGCCCAGCGTGATGATAAAAATTATTGTTATGTGGCTGCATGGCAGTATCAGGGAAAAGATACGCCGGCAACCCTCCATAAAGAAGATCTTGTTTTTGAAAATACCCATCTCGCTCAGAGGAGTTACAAGTAATGAAGCTCAAATTGATTGTGTGGCGCCAAAAAGATTCTAAAGCCAAAGGCAAATTTGAAGTTTATCAGACTCCGGAGATTAATGAGCATATGTCATTTCTGGAAATGCTGGATGTAGTTAACGAAGATCTCATCCACAAGGGAATTGAACCTATTGCCTTTGATCATGACTGCCGAGAGGGAATTTGCGGAATGTGCTCACTGGTGATCAATGGAAGACCTCACGGCCCTGAAAAGGGAACCACAACTTGTCAGCTCCATATGAGGCATTTTAAAGACGGCGATGTGCTATCAGTCGAGCCTTGGAGAGCGCGTGCGTTTCCCGTGGTAAAAGATTTGGTCTGTGATCGCGGCGCTTTTGATCGCATCATTGAATCAGGTGGATACATTTCAGTGAGTACTGGCAGTGCACCCGAGGCTAATCTTACCCCTGTGAATAAAGCAAAAGCTGAGAAATCCATGGATGCAGCTCAGTGCATTGGATGCGGAGCCTGCGTCGCCGCTTGTCCCAATGCCTCCGCTATGCTTTTTGTGTCGGCAAAAATCTCACACCTTGGATTTTTACCTCAGGGAGAAGTTGAAAGAAAAGAACGCGTCCTTGCTATGGTAAAAACAATGGATCAAGAGGGGTTTGGGGATTGTTCTAACCACTTTGAGTGTGAAGCTGCGTGCCCAAAAAATATTTCCGTTGAATTTATCGCGCGTATGAATCGAGATTATTTAAAAAGCTCACTTACTCCACGTTAAATAAAGTAGTTGGCATTAAGATTGCAGTCTATTTCGTTAAAATCAAAAGCTGTTCAGGACAAGTAGAGAGATTTGTCTACATCCTGACAAACTTGTAGAAAATTTAAAACAATTTTGTATCTTCACCCCCGGAGGATAGCAATGAAAAGCAGATTTTTTTCCTGCCTCCTTTTTGTTCTCGCCTTATCGTTACTTCCGTCCGTTGCATTTGCAGCGGATGCGGTTGTGGATTCTGGCGTAACATCCTGGATGCTCACATCAACCGCTCTTGTTCTTCTCATGGTTCCTGGACTTGCCATGTTTTACGGCGGCCTAGTCCGCACCAAAAATGTTTTGGGAACCATGATGCACAGTTTCGTGGCCATGGCCATCATCGGAGTTCTTTGGGCTGTTTGCGGCTATGCCATGAGTTTTGGTAAAAATGCTCTTGGCGGCTGGATCGGCTGGGATCCTAAACTGCTTTTTTTATCAGGTCTTGATGACGCTATAACCTCCAGTAACATTCCGGAATATGTATTTGCCATGTTTCAAGGAAAGTTTGCCATTATTACACCTGCGCTTATTGCTGGAGCCTTTGCAGAGCGGGTCACATTTAAAGGTTATTGCATTTATATTACGCTTTGGAGTCTTTTGGTCTACAACCCGCTTTGTCACTGGGTTTGGGCATCTGACGGTTTTCTTTTCAATCTTGGTGCCATGGGAGCCATTGATTTTGCAGGCGGAACCGTGGTCCATATTTCTGCTGGTATTAGTGCTCTCGTAGCTGCTCTTTATTTAGGAGCACGCCGGGGTTATCCTAATAC
>CAZOOM010000041.1:0-22222 GCA_964581425.1 uncultured bacterium
TCCTTCACGCGTTCAAATTGCCAGAAGGGGACTGCTGGAAGCGGATTTTAAAGGAATCAAAGTTGATGCCGCGGGCAATGCGCAAGCCGATTTTGTTTCAATTCGAGTTGATCGAGATGTTTTCGGCAATAGAACCACAATGCAGAATATTCCGCTGGCATCGATTTTAAAAGGAGAAAAGATTACTTTATCCGATCTGAACAAATTAAATCAAGACTCTGTTTCTAAACTCGCTGCAACAGATAAACGAGAAAAATCTGAAAAAGAAAAACAGGCAAAAGCTCAGGAGAAACAAAATCAAGAGCGTGGAAGAAAAATCGAATTTGTCCGCGAGTCACTGAAGAGAGCTCAGGCCGCCCTCCAAGAAAAGAAATATGATCGCGCTGAGCGTGAACTCAAATCAGCACATGAAGCGAGCAGCACAGATCCCGTTGTTCAAGAGTCCTTTGCACCTCAGTTAGCTGAAATGAAAATTGTCATTAATGCATCGAGAGAAAATGATAAAAATGCGCCAAAGACAGCACCTGCCCAAATGACGGAAAAAGATAAAAAAGCTTCTGTAAAAAAAGACGCGGAAAATGAAGCGAGACGAAAGGACCGAGCTGCCGAGCAGTTCTACAGCATTTCCAAACTTCTAGACCAAGCAAAAAATGCTAGCAAACCAGAAGTTGCAAAAAAATTCTACGAGCAGGCCTCACAGCTTTATGACCGCTCCGAGCCTGAAATTAAAGTTCAGCTCAAGCTTCACCTTGAAGCAGGCAGAGTAGCGCTTAAAGCCAAAACGACACCGAGCACGGCTGTTCCGCCGCCACAAACATCAACCGTTCCGGTTGTAAAATCGGCGAACGAATTATCCCAGACAGCGAACGTACTTCCACCTCCTGTCGATCTCGATCATCTAAAGTCCCTGGATCCTCGAGTGATAAGCATCTACCAGGCATTACAAAATCATCAGATCACTAATCTTCCACAAGCCTTTTATGACGAACTCAACAACTGGCTAGTCGAAAACGACAAGGCCGTCACTCATTTATCTCCGGTCTCTGAAAAACAGGCGACCGATAAATTAAATGAGTTAGTCACAAAATATATCCCCGTCGAGCAACGATCAAGCATTGAATCGAAAGAACTTGCGGCAATAACCTCTAATCGTCAGACCATTGAAATCACAAGCATGAAACAAGTTGGAGAACTGCTAACCCAAAAATACCAGCATCTCTACGGCGCACAAGTACCCATTAGCATCCAAATTGGGGATCCTGAATTTCCAGACTCCATTCGCGCTTTCATTAGGGAAAGAGGCTATAACGAAGCGGCCTTTGAGAAAGAGCTGGAGGCTCTTCGCAAAAAAGACCGTCCGGTTTTCTTTGTTTCGATTGGAAACATCTCTTTCTTGTTTGGAGAAATTCCTGCACTTCGCGGAGATTTTCTCAATTTCGGAGTTCGACAAATCTTTGTCAAAGGGCGAGCACTTGAAAAACTGGAAAAAATGAACGAAATTGAAGCTGCTGCTTCCGAGACCCTAAACCTGGTCCAAAAAGATATTCTGGCCGTGGTTTCGGCCATTCCCGAATTCCATTATTATCAGAATTCATTGTCAGGGCATTTGGTTGATTCAAGCGATCCTGAATCGTGGACTCAAACCCAACGCTCACGAATTGCATCGGCAATTTATTCTTCAACTCAGGGTCGTGAAAGCCAAGCGCTCGACACCGCTCTCAGTGCCAATGGTGTTGATAATGCCCGATATCTTTATGAATTTCGCTCTTTTGATAACGTTCGCCGCTCTGTAGCGGTATCGCTGGGCATTGATTTACGCAATCAAACAGTTACTTTCAGCCCCGAGCTTGCTCAAGCTTATGCAGAAACGGCTCCAGAAATCCCCGCCAACCCGAAAAATGCCGAGCAAGCTCTTGACCGCAGCCTTAAGCTTCAACGCTTTGCCATTGAAACTCAGGTCGAGCTGCTCAGAAACCAAGTTAAACAAGCGCAAAATCGAATTCGTGAAAGGGAACTCAAACTTCAGGGGGGCCTTTTCCACGATTCCTTTGGCCTCAACATGATCAATGTGATGATCGGCTTACTATCAGGCGAGGTGCGATTTAACGGGAGAGATGCAGCTGAAGTCTTTAAAACCCGTGAGCTTCAAGCAAAACAGGATGAACAAAAGAAAATTGACGATGAAAAACTGCGCCTCCAAAATCTTTTAGTTGAAATTGATAAGGCTGAAAGCAAATATAATCAGTCCTTTGATGAAGCGCAAAAAAATGCGGCCAATTACCTCGATTCTCTGCAAGGACGTCTGGTTTCCGTCGAACAGCTTCATGATGCTCAAACGAGATTGGAAACAGCCACCGATGAGCGCAACCAACTCCTTACCCTTATCGATAAAAACAAAGCCGCCGTTAGTTCCATGCTTCAGCCCGCATCGGATACCGTTCAGCCCGATTATATCCCTGAAGAAAGATCTCTCCATCAAACCGCAAGATCGCTAAAGAGTCTCCAAACGGAGCGAGAGACCGCCGATGCACAAAAGGACAAATCCATTACCGACAAGATGCAGCGAATTCAAAATGAGCGAAATAAAATCGCGCAAAAACTCGTGCAGGATCGCGCTCGACTCCATGAAGGCAGAAATGGAAAACCTTCTCTCATCGCCTCCCAAGAGCAAGCGTGGAAAGAGGCTCAGCAAGCTTACGATGAAACAGTAAAAAATACTGATCCTAAAAAATCGCGGGACATTGAAAAAGCCCAGCGCCGCATGGTCAAGGCCTTTCAGACCTACGCGTCAAATATCGAGCGAGTCATTAACATTGATCGTGCCTTGGCTGCAAATTTATCTTCAGATGAATTCTCGGCTCTCAAACCTTCCCTGACTCAAGACACACTGAACACCGAGTGGATGACCCAAGCCGTCGCATTTCGAGAAAAATTAATTTCAAACCTAGAGTCCCTGCTCAAGAATCCTAAATTGAATGAAAATGGAAGACATTTGATTGAAATTGAAATTAACTGGCTGAAATTTGAAAATCAGAAACTAAAGAATCTCCAACAAGGAGAGATAAGCCCAACCCAAGCCGTTAGCAAAGATAAGATCGAAGGTAATCTCGAAACGCTCAATGCTTACGAAATTATTGATCAAGTTGTCACTTTAACGGAAGATCAGCTAAACGCCATTGATCTCAATGCTCGTAAAGACTATCTAAAAGCCCATCCAAAACGGTTAGTCGTCAACTCCATTGAAGCCTTTTTGACAGCAGCACAAGGAGTTCTTCGACAACGAGACCCAATTCCAACCGAAGTCGACGTCGTCGAAATTCCTGCCGCCGCACCGGTTTCCGCGGCTTCAGTAAGCGCCAATGCAAGCGAACCCGTAGTCGGCCCGGCACTTCGTGAAGCAGCTGGCCTCGTTCAAGCAGGAAATGTAAGCGCGTCATCCAGCAGCGGATTACCGCAGTATAAAGTTATTTCAGAGTATTTATCAACCGATATCGATATTTCACAAATCACTGCCGGAGTCACCGCGCGTTCCACTTTAAGTTCAAAATCAAGAGCGGCCGCTTTGGATAACGAACTTAATGCCCGTCTTCGCATTGATGAAATTTCTAAAGCACAAAGAAAAACTCAGGCCCGCAATGTCCTTGAAGAATTACGCGAAACCCTCACATTTAATCGTGCCAAACTTGACGAGCGAAAGGCAAGTCGAGATCTCCTTGCAGAAAAGCTTTTACCTTGGACCCAAAGCCTAAAACAGGGCGGAGCAGGAACCGAGCCTGCGGTACAAAGCGCTCAACAAGCCATTTCCGAATTAGATAAAACCATTCAAGGACTAGAAAAAGAGCAAACTACTTTTGGTGACACGGTCATGGAAGCCTTTCGCAAAAAAGGAATTTTTATTGGCCGCGATCTCGCAGAAGTGATTGCGCAAAAACTGGTTTCTCAAGTTTCCTCAGCCAATGAAGAGCCAGACGTCTCTCACGTCAATCAATCAGCGCCGCTTGATCTTGCCCAAGCGAATCTTGATCGCGCCAAAGCGGCACTACAAATTGCGCTCAAGCGTGAATATCATATAAGTCTTACTCTAACGACGGCCCCTCAACTTTTCCTTGCCTTGGAACATCTTGGATATGTTGCCGAAGACCTGCTTCAAAAGCCCAACAGTGAGATTGAAAAAACGATGGCTGATCTTCTCACAAAAGTCGGTGTTCCAAACCTAGATCAAGATGCGAAAGAGGCTAAAACACGCCCCAGTTCTCATCGAATCAAAGACCCTGTCGAAGTAGCCATGCGAGCAGTTTTAATTGCTGCCAGTGAATCGAAACGTACTCAAGAAAAATATCGGCAGGAGCAGGGGCTTGGATTCATGGCATTAGACCGTGCGGTTAAGCAAGCTCAAGATGCGAGTGCAAGTCTGGAGCATTCCAACAAACTGGTAAAAAAATTATCCGAGCAATCCAACGGTGAAACATCTCCCGAATTTTTAACTGAAAACATTCGCAATGCACGACTCAACGCTGAAGCTCTTGGATATAGAATGGATATTTATCGCCTTGCACGGATCCTTTTCACTACTCCCGTCTTTCCTCTGGATCCTAAAGAACCTTTCGATCCCTCCAAAGCAGAGGATTACCAGAAAGAACGAGAAAAGACCGTTAAGGAAATGCTGGCTTCTGTGAATGACACGGAACATCTGGAGTTTGCATCGGATGAAACCTTAAATGAACGATTTCAAGATGAGCTCGTTGCTTACAATCCTGAAGTGGCCCAGGCGGTAATCGCACATGCACACGATGCCGTTGCCATTCAACAAGTTTTCAAAACTGCTGCCGAGCGTTTTCATGGACGCTGGTCGGCACGAACTTTTGACAATTTCAAACGTGATATTTTCGTTTTGTTTGGCGCAGGCTGGGGATCCTTTTATGACGCCAAAACTTATTCCGACCGCGGAGAATTTACCGCCTTCATCGGGGGAGGCGTTGGCTTTAGCGAAGAGCTGGTAAGCAATCTTATCCGTTCGAAAGCTGACCGCGAAGCCATCAAACGAGCAGAGCTCGTGATGAACACTGCCAATCGAGAAGAGCGCTTAAAAATCCAACATTTGTTTAAAACCTACGAATCCCGACTTCGCGAACTCCAAAAAACCAAAGAACAATATGACCGCCTAACGGCTCGCGTCCAAAAATTGAAGAGCCAGAAACTTCGCGAAGATGATAGACGCAAGCAACTTGACGAAATTGAAGGCCCTGGCGGTGAACTGAATCGCCTACGAATGAATTTATTTGTCTCTTTGGATGCACTCAAACAATCACGATATGCACTTGAATCTTATGTCGGTAAGTATCTTGAAAAAGGACAGCTTTTATTTCCAAAAGCGGAAGAGCCAAGCGTCGCAACCCCAAATTTTTCGACGATAACTTCGGCGAATATTCCAGACATCAAAAAGGTCCCTGAGTGGATGCAGCAAAATGTTGACAACAATCCTTGGAAAAATATTCCGGGAGCTGACGCCAAATCAAAAGCTACTTTGTGGGACCAATTCAACGCACGAAATGCTGACCTCCAATTTGCGCTTTCAGCCTACCGAGAAAATAAACTCACGCGCCAGGACATGTCGTTATTTGTTTACCGCTGGTTTACCCTTAATTTTAATGCCGGACTTTTCACGGGCGAAAGACTTTTCCCCGGAGAAATGATGCCTTTTGGAACTCGGGAATACTCAGCAACCCTGAGTATGGACTGGGGATCACGCGCAGCCTTTGCAAAAGCACAGGAATTCAGAGAACTGCTTGCCAAAGCTCATGTTGAAGAAGTCAGCGACATTGCTGATACGCTTCGAATCCTCCACGATTTTGCCTTTTATTCGGCAGTGTTTGATCAGAACAGTGAAAATTATCGAGCGCTTGCCCAGCGTGTCCGCGAAGGAGAAAATCGAGTGCTTGGCGCTGGAGTTCAGGGAAGTATCAGTTGGGATGACTTCATGTACTCACCGCTCACCGGTTTTAACGCTGAGTTTTCGTTGGCTCGACGACTTAACGAAGAGTTTCAATTAGTTCAGGAATCTGCAGAACGGTTCCGATTGCTTGCTCAGGAGGCAGGACTGCCCGTTGCAAATATGCCTTCCCGTCAAATTCATCTTCCGATTTTGGATGTGCCAGCTCAGGCTGCAGCACCCATCGCGGAACTAGCGGCTTCACGATCTCCAGCAAAACTGCTTGCGGCTGAAACGAATACGACGGAGTCAGCCGCTGCCTTACAAAGCCAAACTGAACGCGAATCAAAACCGGTTGTTGAAAAACTCCCGGAATCCCTTGGACCTTCAAGTATCCGCAGCCTGAAACGTGCCTCCAATATCCAAGGCGAACTTTTGACCGACAACGTTGGCCGAGATGCCGCCAAATTAACACCAGAAGAAGAAACTTATCTGCATGATGCTCAGCAAATAGTGGAAAGACTCAAGATCAGCGAAAACGATCAAGGCTACGCGATGAATTTATGGTCAAAGTTTTTGCATCAATTTGCTGGAGAACGATGGGGGACGCGCTTTAGTGAACGCATTTTGCTACTGATTAATATTCTCGAAACCAATCCCGAATTAAAAGGAAGGATGGCAGCCCTGAAGAGTATCTCCACTACCAAGTCGGGAGGGACTCTTCTCGAGGATCAAAAATTTCCGCACGAATTGGCTCGGCCATTTGAATTTCTCTTCACCCAAAAAGAAATGGCAGAATTTAAAGGTGCTTTCCATGATCGTGACCCCAACTTGCATTGGATGGGACTCCTCGCTTATTTAACTTTGAAAGAAATTACTGCTGAAGATCTCAGCACCGCCGCGGTTCAAATTCCATTCGACCGCGTCCAGACCGCCAAGGAAGCGCTCGAATCGCTCACTATCTTTGCAAAACTTCAGAGCGGTCGAGAATCCGAGGTTACGGATCGGCAACGAGATCAATATATTTCCTGGAAGAAGAATTTCTTTAATCCTGATCCCCGCGATGCAAGTCTCGATCTTTTAAGCGCGGATTCTGTTCTCTACCGCGGACCTACTGTTGACGAAATGGTGACGAGTCTTGGTAAAGGCAGTCGGCAGGAAGCAGAAAAAACTCTCAAAGAACAATTTGGCATCGATCACTTAGATGGCAAAGCCGGCCGCGAAATTCTTGAAAAACGGGTGAGAGCACTTCCCGGATTTAAACTCTTGGCTGCGCGTTACGGCTATGAACAGACACACCTTCTGAATAATATTGAAACGCGAAGCCTCATTAGCGCCATGTTACCTCTGGCCATTTCAAATCGCATTCTTGATTACTCGGCCTTCCGCAGCCCTTGGGATACTTCCTTAGATGCTCTTGATGAGTTCCTAAAAAATACCGCCGAAGTTTACGATGCCCAAGTTGTTTTCTTGAAGGCAACGAAAACCATCGGAGATGGCGCGGTACTCAAAGAATTTTCTTTTATGGATGCGGTGCTTACGCAAAAAACTCCTGAGGAACTTCAAGCCCGCTACGTTCAGTTTCTCTCTTCGATTGATACACTAATCGCCAGCAATCCTCAAGCACTTGAGCTTATGGCCTCGCGCGATCAACTCACAAAACTTTTGGGGACAACCACGCCGAATGCAGAGACGATTCAAAACCATCGGGAACAAGTTCGAGTGCTTGCCAAGCGCGCTGCTGAACTTTGGGATTCATCGGTACTGGGCGACTCAATTCAACGGGTTGAATTCTTCAAAGAAAACCAAGAGGCACTAAGTAAAATCCCGGCTTTTGCAGCCAAGAAAAATCTGGGAGAAGTTGCCGCTGCGTACAATCGGGCACTACTCGTCACAAAGCCGATCATCGATAAGTATGACGCGCCCATTAATTTGAGAAATCCTACGGATCTTGGACGCTGGGCAGCCCTTTCTCTTTATTATGTCTCAGGACTGGATCCTCAAACCTTTGCCATGTTTCTCCAATATCGAAAAGATTTAGTTGCGGTTCCCGAGTTCGATACCTTTGCACGAAGCACGACCGCACTGCCTTTAGATTCCGAGGAGCTCAAGCGCTACGAAGAAGAACTTTCTGGAGCCATGACGCTTCACTTCTTGATGCAGCTCGGCTCCGATGGAAGCTTTCAACCTTGGAATTTAGATCGCATCAAACGCGATTTAAATAATCTTACTTACGTGGTCAAAGATGCCCGACCAACTTTGGAGGCCTATCGATCACGAGTTCTTCATGCCCGCGGAATGACTGACGCCGAAATCGCAGAACGGGGAGGAGCGCTCGTCATTGATCTAAAAGGAACTCAGGCCAAAGTGCTTGCCAAAATGCGGGAGCAAAATGCCACACAGGAACAAATCAAAGCAGCGCTCGCTCGTGTACGCGCCGCAGCCTACGATGATATGGGAACTATCGTTTCTCTAGTCCGAGATCATCTTGAATCAAATAATCCTGCTGATCAGGCACCCAAACGAGAGGCACTGGTCCGAGAACTGACTTTAAGAACAAGACTCATGCAAGCCAGTGCATTACCTACACCTTACACGCTTCCTCTTCTTGAGGCTGAAGACAAATCGGGTTACGAAACTGCGAGAGAGGCCTATCTCAAGCAAAAAGAAGCTGAAGATAAACTTTTGGGAATTCCTACCACAAGTGGAGAAAGAGAAAAGCGCCGAGTCCAATTTGATGAGATTTATCTTGAAGGCCGCGTGGCTTCTGATGCTCGCCGCATGATCCGCAATCAAACAAGCGATGTGGATGCCGCCATCCGCGAAACCAATGAGCTCAAAGCCCAGCGCGCTAAAGTCCAAGAAGCCCACAAAAAACTCGCAGAATTAAATAATCAACCTTCTTATGCAAAGGTCCAGAAAGACCGAGATCCTCTTTACGATTACAACAAGCAGCTATTTCTGGAGCTTCGAAAGGCAAAACTCAAACGAGATGGAATTATTCTCAACGCTGATTTTCAGGTTGAAGGCCATCCGGAAATTTCTTTTAAAGACATTTTTGAACGTGAATTTGACGGCATGTACCAATCAACTCTCGAAAAATATGATGCACAAATTGCTCGTTTCAGACAGGAAAATAATGCTGACGATATCGTCAAGCGTCATCAAGCGGATGATGTCGCTCACCAACTGCGGCAGGAAGGTGTCTTAGAAATTGCCAACTACGGCTGGGAATTTATTATTTCGAAGGTACAGGCTTCCCAAGTTCAGGAAGAACTTCTCACCATTATGCTGGATGAAGCCAACCTAACTCTCGATGCGGGAGTCATCACTAAATTAAAAGAAGCACGGGAAAAAGTTTTAAGCGATCGATTTACCGAAATTTTCTATGCCGGTGCAGAAGGTGGTGTTGCCGGAGTTCTTCTCGCCGAAGGGTATTCAACTCCTGAGCAAATTCGAGACATTCTTTCCGCAGAACACGTCGTTGACACTCTTGCTAAATCTAACTGGAGAGCGCTATCGGGTGGAGAATTGCTCAACTATGCGGCTCAACTGCAAACACTGGAAAAAGATTTTCTGATTCGCTACTTAAGTGAATATCTCGCAACTCAAAATCGCACAAGCGATCAGGCTAAGACGTTGGCCCTGCAGATTGCTTCCGGAAATCTTCCTTCAGATCTTACGGATGCAGTAAAAACACAGATCACAGCACTCAAGAATCGCGCCTATCAGCAGGCAGTGCTCGCCGTTCAAAAAAATATGCAGAACACCGAGAATCTCGAACCCTCCTACGAAAAAGCGGTGGGTGAATTTAAAGGGGAAGTCCAAGCTACTCATCAATTATCGGAATCGGAAGTTTTGACCGCCGCCGAGAAGCTTCTCCCGAATCAATTAACCGCTGAATTAGCCCAGGCACGAGAACACGCAACGTGGAGAACTCTCCAGCAGCCGCTCGCCCAAATGCGCGTCACGATGAGAAACATGATTCACAATTGGCCACTTGATCAAGATCCGACCCGAGTCCAAACGGGAAGACCGCTCATGCAGGAAGTGATTCAAGCTGCCAGAGGCATCCAGACCGCAGGAGTAAGTTTAAGCGCCGATCTTTCAGGACAAAAATGGAATGACTTTAATCAGCGATTTCGCAATTTGAAACCCGGAGATTACGGTTACATTGCAGACGGCTGGAAAGAGTTTAAAGATGCTCTAGCTGCGCTTGAGGCCGGCGCTGATCAAATTCTTGAAAAGGGTCCGAAGAATCTCGAGACCTGGAAAATCTATACACGCCTCAGCAACGCGCTTCTCACGATTCGAGAATTTCAGCGCGATCAAATGACCCAGGAACAGTTAGCTCGAAAAGCCCTGCTTGGTAAACTAAGTGCACAACTTGCTCGACTTGAGGCTGAAAAGGACAAACTCGAAGAAGAAACGACAGATATAAGGAGCACTTAAGCGAACAAGATTACCGGCAACTTACTAAAAACTAGGGAGCGCCTTGCAGCTCTCACACAACAGATTAATGAACTGAGAAAAATTCGTGAAACCGAAGCGCTTTATCAAGCCGCCGAAGCTCAGAACCGAGATTTGTCGACTGGAATCGGCGCTACCTACGCGATTGCGCTTGGTCAACATTATCTACCCGAACACGGATTTGAATTCGACCAGTTCTACCGCGAAAAAATCAAAGTCTGGATCAAACTCCAGTCGTTTTACGGAGCTACGCACAACAATCGAGCCCTAAGTGAAGGCGAATTAGGAAATTTGGTTGGAGATCGCACATCTGGCCACCTTCTTGGAGAAGCCTTACAAGATCCCCGCGTTCGAAATGCAACGCCTGCAGAAAAAGATCGAATACTTGAACAGGTGATTGATGAAAAACAATTTCGACTTTTCGAACTGGATAGTTATGTCGAAGCCCTTGATCAAAAAATGCGTGACAAAATTATCGCGCGACACATCCAGTGGGTACGAGATCAAGCCAAATTGCAGCACCTCACGTTTACGGAACAAAACGCCGAGGACATTGCCCGATCGCTAACGTTACAATTAGCCGCCATACCTTTTCCGCGACGATTAGGTCTTATAACTGATATCGAAAATCGTCTTGCTCTTGATCAGGCGACCGCTCAAACCCGAGCGACCTTAGAACAATGGTTCAGCGACGGTGCCATCGTTAACTCGCTTCTTTATCGTCACCATGGAAAATTTTATAATTTAAAAACATTACCTGATCGAATCGATGAATTCCGACGGGAGTATGGTGCTGATCCTGCAAGACTTGAAGGGGCATACGCTTCAACTGGAACTGCTAATATAGGAACGAAACACCTTGGAGTGGTTGAGCTTGACCGAAATATTATCGAATTCTGGAAGGAATCACTTCACGAACTGTTAACTCCGGATGACACTCGATTAAATGTTCTACGCACTGCGGTTGAAGCTCTTGAAAAATCATCACAAAGTCCTGCACAATTTGCCTATCGCCAAGAATTACTTTTCCGCAGACTTGGCGGTATCATTCAGGAAATCAACTTTCTCACAGATCTTTATGGAGAAGCTGCGGGACAAAACACATTAGTTCTCCTCAATCCTGAGACATTCCAAAAGTTGGTGACTCAGATCACTGACAGCATTCAGGAAGGCCGCGAACAAAATGCCCGTCAAAATGCTGAACGCCATCTTTCAGCAGTACAAACCTGGTATAACAATCGACAACCCGTGGTCCGAAGCCAAGAATATCGGGCTAATTTGATTAAGGATCTTATTGAAGGAATTCACGAAAAACGACCTTCGCTTGCAAATCGAGATCTCAATGTGGAATGGAAAAAAATGGCCACGGCTGTGCGATCTGCTTTTGCCGAAAAAGGCTTTCCCATTCCCGGTATTACGGATGACGCCATTGGTCAATTTATCACCTATTTCAAAAATACAATCCAAGACGGTCTTGTCATCATCGAAGATAATAACGGGCAGCTCAATTACCAAATTGATCCAGAATTTGTCGATCATTATTTTGGAGCAGCCGAGCTCGTTGTCAGAAGGATTTATGGGATTGATGCGGCAAAACCCCTAAATCCTGCTGAAAAGGATTTGGTCAACCAAGCACGCTTAAATGTGTTTCAAAATGGTTGGCCGTTGGGTTATCTGTACGCGCGCATGAGCTTGAAAAAAGTAGTGGTAGAACAGATCGTCGCCGAAAGAGGTATCCTGCACGATCGAGTCTTAAAGAAAGTTACAAATCTAAATAATCCTCTCGAAGTTAAACGTGTTTTAAATAACGAGTCAGAACGCTTTGTGGAGCTTCTCTTACAGACTGGGCTTGTGAGACTCCCTGATGCCGCTTACCAAGCAAACCCAGAAAATCCTGCTTTGTTTGCTAACCACTCAACTACACTTTCTGAACCCTTGGCTTCGCAGTTGTCGAGGATCGCTACTGAGGTAACCACAAACCACATCTTTGATAATGCCGTTCAAGCAGTAGCGAATAATCTTGGCCTAGCCGACGATATTCAAACTGACATTCAAGATAATAGTGACGTCCAATTGGATTTTGATCATTTGCTTTATGCCGTAGGCATTGCGACAGATGCAAACTTTGCAGATCCAGTCGAGCCATCCAATCCGCAATACTCAATATTTCAAGGATTACGTTTCAGACTTCATCTTAATGGCGAAGCGGAAAAAGAGCGCACAGATTACGATCCTTGGACAAACGAGCAATTGAATCAAATTGCAACCTCTATTTCCAATGCAACCCCCAATGGAACAAGCCCGGAATCAAACTTGAATCGATCTCTGGCTGCGCTTCAAATGGCAAAATCGGTGTTGCAAGATGCCAATCTTGAGAAAAACAACATGCTTGCTCATGCCAATAACCCACGTATTTTCAACGCTACTCGGCTTAAGGAATTAAATCAGCAAATTCCTGTTCTTACTCAAGCCTTTGAGGCCGAAAAAAATAAACTTCAAGCAGATATAAAGGCATACGTCCGTGCAAATTTGACCACTTCTATTCGCACCCAAGTTTCGGAAGCTTTTTCAAAACTCAAAGATGTCGGCTTTGTGCCCACAGCAGCTTTCATCGAAGCAGTGACCCAAAACATGATTGATCAGGACCAGCATCCCATTCTTGCGCATCGAATTGCCGTTCAAACGCTCATGACAAAAAGAACAGTCGAAACTAACTACGTCGTAACCTCTAATATCGAACAACAAAGAACGCATGCTTCGGTCAGCCTTCCGATTAATAAACTCCTCCTTTTCGTTGACAGTAGCCAGCCTAACCAGAATTACTCACTTGGACTTATGAGCTTGCGATCGATGCTCGGTATCCCAGCTAAACTGAATTCCGAAAATATCGATAAAAACCTTCGTGCTAGCGTGAAGCATTTTGTAGATTCAACCGGAAGCGAAAATACAAAGGCTTATCTCGAAAATAAAGTTGAGCAGGAATTGGAAGCACGGCTAAAGGATTTAGATATGGCCATCCACGAACCGCTAAAAACCACTGCGGAGCGGGCTATTTTAGGAGCTGAGCGAGGAATGAGAACAACCTCTGAACTAAATAAATTAACCCCTTCCCTGGAGCCTTTATTTCAAATTCTGGATGCCGCTCGAGCGATAAAGCGAAATACCCCAAGCCTGAACAGTGAAACAATTATTCATTACCTTGAGTCGCGAATTTACAAAGATAAATACAATCTAAATGATTTTTCTGTCACAAAACTTCTTTATATTGATAGCACATTAACAAAAAGTGACATTCAGAATCTTCAAACGCTACTTGTAGCTCAAGCCCAAATCCAACCGACTGATTCGCGAGAAGTTGCTATCCAAAAGCTGCTCCGATTTACACAACGTGTTCTAACTAGGAACAATAACGTCGAAGGACCGATCAATATTGCCTCTGACTATCAAACACAACTAGCTATATCTCGCGCAACAGATCGATCGAAGGAAAAAATTGTGTCGTATTTGGCAAAAGGAGTAGGTTTTGCAATTTTCGCAGGTTTAACAGCTGCAGCGGCCATTGCTTCACAAAGAAGGAACAAAAAAAATCAGATTAATGCTAAAGATAAACAGGCCCTTGAGAGGGCAATCCAAGAAGCTGACATCCGCTCCGAGCTCAGGAGAGTTTCCGATGAAGATTTAGTGCGAGCAATTAACGCTTATCGAAGACTTCCAAATCGAATGCGCCACCATCCCGGCACATGGGTTCAGCTAGTGAAAAGAGCCGTGCTTACCAACATTCATCGGTTTAGCTGGCAAGAGGCTTATCATGATGTCCTAACAACCAATCCTGAACTTTTTCAAGATTTGAACGATGATGCCACGGTCACACCTGCGAACTTGGCAAGACGAATCAATCAAGAAGTCGACAGAATGATTGGGGAAGAAGCTCAACCACTGCAGGCAAGAAATTCCACCGTGCCTGCAAAGAATCCAAATGATTCATTTTTGTCCGGCTTTAAAAAATTTGGTAGAAATGCAAGCGTTCTTGTTTTAACCTCGACGATGACGGTTCTCGCGCTACTCCCATTCACAACAAGCTTAATGATCCTAATTCCTGCCGTGCTTGTAACTTCATCGTTGATTTACTTCGCAGGATTCAAACACGATGAAAAATTGGTCAGCCGATGGCTCGAAGAAGCCTTTTCAACTTCTGCAACCCTTATCCCTTCTCTTATTGTTCTTAAATATATGTTTGCCATGTCACTGATGACTTTTACCGGCGTTGCTGCAACCACTGCTTTAGCTTTATTTCTCGTCATGACCCCTTCCGTTATTAATGCAGTTACCCATTTTATTAAAGATCATAATATTAACCAGGTTCGATTTAAAACAGCCTGGAGAAATTTCTGGAAGAGCCACGAATGGCTCGGACTTGGCGCGGCTGTTGTTTTGTGGTCGTCAGTTTTCTTGATCGCCACATCGTTTTGGGGATTATCGCCGCTATTTTTGACGATTTACCTTTCAGTATTAGTGCTGTACAGCAGTTTTATCTTAGTCTCAACCTTTGCCGGAGCTTACAAAACCCTCTGGCAAACCGATCGCATTGCTTACTGGAAAAAAGTCAATCAGGGCCTTACACGCTGGGAAAGCAAGATACGCTCACTCATGATCTTGGGCGCGGTTTATTCTTTGGCCGGAGGATATAAAATTATTGCTGCATTCGTCTTTAAGGCTGCAGCCTTGGTGATCATATCGGGAATCATCAATCCTCTCATTCGAACAATCGCTTTTTGGGTGGACAGATTCCTCATCGACCTCCAGATGCGCCCATACGAAAAGAAGATAAAAAAGGAATTTGAACTGAACCACTCTGAAAAGCAAAAGTATGAAGCACTTGTGCGGGATTATCAAGTCGCAGACAGGCATGTGCGCGCAGCAAAATTCGAAACTGCGGTTGCTTTCGTTCACGCAACGTCAATTATTCCTTATGCCATGTGGGTCATTCATATTTCACTGTCAAATCCCATTCTTGAGGCATTCAATATTCTTTCTTTCAATTACTTAAACAAAGAAGCTGCACGACTATTTGTTTTAGTGATTGGTTATTTTGTGACTCCTGTCAATGTGACGCCTGAATACAAAATCATTGACGAGAAAAAAGGATATCCAAGGAGATTTACACCTGCCGTCTTTGATCCTTATCGAGCGGTATCCGTAGAAGAAGCAAATCAAGTGCTTGGTACCATGGAAAAAAGCATGGAAGACAACACCATGCGCTGGATCATGGTTAACGGGAAAAAGAGACCTCATCCCAAATATAACATGAAACTATTTGTTGCATCAGCTCCCGTAGGTGAGCCAACACCTCAGCATGAAATGAAAGAATTTATTCGGCTCAGAGAAAAATTTGGTCCGGAAAATGTCATCGTGGTAACCAGATCGCAAACCTATGGTCAAAAGTGGGGCCTCGAAATGTACATTCGCGATCTTACCGTTCTTAATTCGCGCGTGACAAATATCGATACCGGGGAGCTCAGCGATATGCGACAGCGAGAATTCGACCGTTTTGGCCAGTGGCGGCGAAATGCAAATCAAGATACTTTCTTCAGCTTCGGAAACGATCATCGTTTCGCACTTTTACAGGAAACAGACTTGTATTTAGACAATGTTCGAAAGCGACGCCTAGCAGGAGCACTTCAAAGTAGCACTGTGCAGCGAGCTGTCCGATTTCAAGGCAGCCAAATTATTCGAGTTGCCGAACCTGATGAGAAAGGAAATGAACAAGTCTTCCTCATGGCGCATCCACCTATGCGCATGCGCTCCGCACTCTACCGCAGGGCAAATCAAAGCGATGCTCAAAAATTCAGCTACAATTCCGAAACAGGTACCTATCACGAAACTGCAGATAATCGGGGCATACCAGTTCCTGCTAACGCAGCTCCCTCTTACTCGATTGGACGCACACGAACTGGCGATGGGCCCAGTGATTTTCATCTTTATGATCATCAGACTGGTAATCTTGTCGCAAGTTATGGGGACTATTATTTGGATAAAGACGGCGTACTTTGGATCGTGGACGATGATTACAACAACTATGAAATTGATGACGTCAGCAATAAACTCATTTCAAAATATGACAACGGCGAAAAACATCGCCCAGATCTCACTATCACCAACATGCGTAAATTCAGTGTCCAAACTGTCGAATTCGAAAATGCAGATGGACAACCCGTACGTTTGAATATTACCAATAAAGGATTGGTTCAATTTTTTAAACCTGCAAAGGATTATGAACAATTCGAACAGAATCCGGACGCATCCACGAGTCCATTAGGTTTTCCAATCACGCTCAGCAGTGGCGAACAAGTGTTTTTAGCTCCTCGAGATGCTCACCTCCACATTGACGTCAAAGATTCTAGTGGAATTATAGTCGAAACTCTCGCGCCCTACGAAGAACGCACTGGAAAAGGAGACTATTACTTTGAAACTGATAACCATGGAGTCCAAAGACTTTGCTTGATTATTTCCGGTCTTGGAGAATTCAGCACTGGCTTTACCGACAAACTGGTTTCACTTCAGGAAAATGCAGAGAATCCGCGCTGGGTTCGCGTCCCAACCACTTACCATATTAAAGAGGGTGTTCTTTATGAATACTCGGCCACTGGAATTTCAAAGCCTCTCATCAAAGTTGGCGATCTTTGGGAACCCAAAAAGGGCGTTGTCCTCAAAGTAGGTTCAGAAGCCGCCAAATCGGGAGATTACGCTTTAGATCCAATTGAAGCCAAGCTCATTTTAGAAGCTTTTCGCCACCGAGAATTTGCTCTTACGGAAGGCGGTGACATCATTGACATTGAAAGAAGCCGATTTGTTGGAGAAAACACTTTCAAAATTAATGACACTACACTGCGAGCGATCGGCATGGTCTTAGCCAAAAAAGGAAATGGTAGCGTTCTTATTGATCAGGGAGGCAGACTCTTCTTTCGCGATAATTTTGTTGCACACCCTGACTTTCCAACCACTCAAGATAAATTTAACTTCGCTCTTGATGGTGATACAGGACGTTTTCTAAGAGTTTCAACTCAAGATCCAAACCGCATCGGACCTGAAGAGCGGGATGCTCAAGGCAATCCCACCGGAGAGTTTCAAGGTCCCTATGTAGTGGGAGGAGTTCAAGGCGGTGCTGATGGCCGCGACAAAATCGGAGCACCTCTCTTTCATTATCCAAATCCAAAGGTCATTGAAGATAATATGCTTCCCACCGGTGGGTTGGGTGAAGAGGAGGCTCATTATTTACTCAGAACCGGTCAATTTCATGATGGTTTTTCAGCCCATTTTGGCGAAAAACCTACGGATCCTCACTTTGTCATTGATCGCCAGTATGTCGAAAGCTCTGAAGGCGAGCGCTATTTCAAAATTGAAACCCTCAAAGATGATAATGGTACTATCGCCGCAACATGGCTTACCACTAACACTGGAAGAAGAGTTGGCTCCTTAGTTCAAGCTTCCGACGGCCGCGAATTCTTCCTCGTCAATGAAGCTCCCGGATTTCTCACTAGAAAATTAAAAGACGGCCAAGAGGTTCTTGAATTCCTTGACCACGGTGTCGTATGCAGGGTCCCTGAAGGCTCTTGGCAAAAAACTCGCGCTTACACCCAGCAGTACAATGAAGACGGTTCACTCGGTAATCGCCTTGACTGGGAAACCGAAGAGGAACGGGAAAAAGGATGGATACAGGACGGCAAAGAGCAAGGAATGATTTATCTGGAAGTCCAAGCATCGGATGGCAATTGGGTAGATTTGAAGGATCATGAAGGTGACCTGGTAGAACCTTACCGCCACATTGAATTCTTACTCGGAAAAGATCCTGAGAGTGAATACTTAAAAGGAACTGTGGGTCCTGCCATCAGTCGTTTGTCCTATGAACGAGTGACCCAAAATCGCTACGGTATCGGACAGTTCCAATTAATTTATCAAAATTCCGGACTAAACACTCACGCTAAACACCAAACTTGGGCTTCTGACATGTTGTTCTTCACTGTCAGCGTTATTTCTCGCCCTGAATTTTATGGCTACGGACCCTATTATGGAAAAGGCATTCAAGTCATCGGTCGCCATCTCTACAACATTGGACTTCCTGCAAAATTAGCCTCTTGGCTGCTCAGTCATGATTTTGTTGAAGCTGTCGATCGAAGCGGCGTTTTGGTTTTTGAAGACCTTCAAATGGGCGAGGAAGGAGCCTCAAGTATTTTGATGGAAATTGTACGTCATGGTCGTTGGAAACGAGGGGACCTCATTTCCGCTGAAGACCTGACCAAGATGGGTCGCCTTTGCTGGAATTCCATCAAGTACGTTTTAGGAATTGACCGCGAATATTCCGCAGAAAAAGTTTGGGCCTCTCTACTAGAAAAAAATACTACCCCTGACGGCACTCGCAATGTAATGAATCTCAATCGACGAGGCGTGCTGGCAGATGGTGTTTTCGCTCTCTGGCTTGCGACCGGACTTTTAGCAGATCGCATTCCCGGACAAGATACAAAGGATAATCCTTTTATTTCATGGATGCTTTTTGCTCAAGCGATGCTTTTTTTAGTTTTTATTCCTAAAATGGTTTTTCATTTAATGGGTTTGATTTTCAAAACTCCATTTGACAAAAAAGATGCCTTAATCCAAACGCCCAACTATGAAACCACACACGGCAATCCAAGCGAACTCAGACAAGCAAAACAGCATATTCCTGCTAATTTTGGAAAAGTTGTAACTGCTATTTTCTCTTCGTTTATGATTCTTGGAGGATTTCTTGGTCTTCCTTGGTTAGCGGCGCTTGCATTTTTGGCAACCCTTGGATTTTCTGCTCGGTACCGCGAAGCCTTGGGATTTAAACGCGGATCACTCGGTGCCACCTTGGTGACATTAGGATTATTCGTCTCATTCTTCAGCATTTTTATTTGGATGGCAGCAACCGCACCCATACTTCTTTGGGTTGTTCCTGTAATGGCAATCCTGATGCTCGTTTTTAGAATTCCAATAGCTGATAACTCTTCTTTTTTTAGAAAATCTGGCATTTATGTTTTCTTTAATGCTTTTGGATTTTTGGGTGGTCCCTTTTTACTTGGTGTTATCCTTCACTACTTACCCTCAACCTTACCTGCTGCGATTGCTCCTGCCGCAGGAATAGTTGCGGTGGCTTCTCCAGTCGCAGGTATTGCTGCTCTGCTCGTTCTTGCTGTAATCATTGGTAAATTCGTTGGGAAAACTGGAATTATTGGAAAAATTAAATTTGATGCTCAGAAATTTTGGCATTCCTGGGAAGGTGACAAGGCTGGCAACTGGGGCCGTGTTGTTTTTATCGTCTTCCTTGTTGGTTTAGCCTGGGGATTCAGCGGCGTTTATCTACCTCTTTTACATTCCATCTACACTTCGCTGCTTCTTCCCACAAGCATTGGTCACTGGATTCCGGTGGTGCTGAAATTCTTAGCCACTCATGGTTGGACCATGATTGCCTTTTACTACTCGCTCAGTTGGTTTAATCTTCCTTTCATGAATCGATGGTTCCCTCAGGGCCACGATGCACAGGGAATGATTCGCCGAGCAGGTGAGGAAACTGCGGTTTCAACCGGAGAACTTTTACAGAGTATCTACGATTTACCTAAGCAAGTCTTGATTCAAGGTGGTGAACTGCTTGAAAAAATTGTAGGAGAATGGGTCACAGGCGCTCAGATTGAAGCCATGGTCGCAGGCGGAATCACACTCCCGGATGCGATTCGCCAATCGCGCGCAAAAATTTTGATGGGAATCATTTTTTGGGCCCTTGCGGGAGGCGTTATTAGTTTTGTCATAACACCTTTAGCGCTTGGAGGCATACCGCTTCTTGGACTGCTACCAAATCCCGTTCTTGGAAATGCGCTGATTTATATCGGATGCACGATCTTCATTTATTCCTTTGTTTTTGGTTTCATGATCTACACCTATACGACCAATAATGGCCGTCATCCAGAGTTCACAAATCGGGTCTTTGATCGAGCCATGCAAGAAGGCAGAAATGTTCGAGAGGATTGGGCCAGTCTGCAAAATGCTTCAAAAAGATATCGAAGAGAATCACTCAATGCTGTGAACCCCGAACAAGCGCTTGTCGAAATGCTTCGAGGTAACTTTGGTTTACTTCCCGTTAAAGGTGACTGGTTGGATACGGGCGCTCTTAAGGACTGGTTTGATATTGTTCTTGGAACACTCGAGAGAGACTTTCACCGCGATATGACCGGAATCAATTTGGATCAAAATTCTGGCCGCCGTCTTCCATCCCGAATACAGCTCGCAGACGGTAGCGAATATCAATTGGAATACACCACCGTTACTCGCAATGTTGCTGGCTATACCCAAATTGATATTCGCCTTAAGAAAAATGGCCTGGTCTTGGTGAACGGTGATAATCGGCTGCCCATTAATGATGACAGAGTAGCCGCTATTAATGATGCTATTTTGAGCTCTGCATCGGATAAGGAACTAAAAGATCGAGTGGAAGAAATACTGAACGGATCACTTTATGAAGACATTGAATATCGAGGACACTGCATTGGCCCGAATGTGAATATTGATACTGGTGTTCAGATTGATCTTCGTCGCGAAACAACTCCTGGAGGAAATCAAATCCTAGTTGGCGCTAATATTTCCGGAAATGTTCGAATTAAACGAGGTCATATTGGAACCGGCGTCGTCATTATGGATGCCTATATTGAAGATGCTCAAATTCTTCCATTTACCATGGTTGCTAACGTTTTTCATCATAATCAGGATCACGGTGGAAAAGCCCTTTATACGATCAACCCGGGATCCGTGGACCAAAATTGGCAGCCCGGCGAAACCTATGCGCGATTCGATAACGATAATATTTCGGATGCTGATCTTAAGAAAATGCGCAAGAAAGGTTTTGCCGTACTTGACGCCTTTGTCCGTGAAGGAGCAACTATCCGCCGTGTCCGCTTCCAAAATTGGATCTACAAGCAGGGTCCTGCGGACAAAATGTACAACAAAAAAATATTTGATTACTGGCGCGTCTGGCCCCGCTCAGGCGCTGAAGCCGTCTTGGCGGCGCAACAAGCGCATGCTCATCCTCATCCGCTTGATACCGATGCCTGGATGATCAATGATATTAAGCCTCAAGAAGATTCAGCGCTCAAATATACTCAAAAGGAAATGGGCGCTAAACAGCCGAAAGATTTAGCGACCGTGCTCGAATTTGTTTTGAAACGACATGTTCAAGAAGGACGTGATCAAGCGGCCGCTCCAAGACGCCGCACTGATTTTATTATTTCAAACTACGCGCCGTTACTACACCGTATCATTGCAACCACCCCAGCAGCTGTACTTGAGCGTGTGCGAGCACTACCTTCCATCGAAGCTTTTGCGGGTATACCTCAATCAGCTGTGCCACCCTCAGATATGCTCGATATCATTCAGGATCCTAATTTCATTGCGATTGCTCAGGGTCGTTTAAATTTAGAAGCTAATAGTTTCATGACAGAAGCAGCTCAAGCCGCTTTTCATCGATACACTATAAATGTCTGCTTTTTAGGACAATTGAATGCTGAGCTAAGCCCACAAGAACATCGCCTGGCGTTTCAAAAAGAAATTCTTTTCTTCCTTGGATTCATTATTAATGAAAAGGGATTCTATGATGTCGGATTCTCAGCGCACGATTACGCGACCGTGCAAAGACTTTTTGGCTTTGATCCAACCAAGGCGATTCCTGAAGATGGTACCGCATCCATTCACACTGGATCCTTTTTTTACGAGCATGGCCGCGAACTTTGGACCGCACTAAGAGCTCATCAAACTGATTTAACT
>CAZOOM010000042.1:0-22117 GCA_964581425.1 uncultured bacterium
GTTAATCTTGCAGATCCAGACCCCAATCCCGTTTATGAGTGGTTTTTCTATGATCATCCATCAATTGCCAAACGCATTAAAAGGGCTGAAATTTTAATAGGTGGGAAATAATATGAGAGCCGGTGCAGGTTATATTCTTATTGCATTAAGTCTCTTCACGTTGCCTGTTCAAGATCTTGTGGCGGATCAGAGCGATAAAGTCGAAGAAAAAGAAAAACTTCAGATCCTCAAGTTTTTTGCCGCCCCTCCTTCAGAAGCCAAGTTGCCTTCATCGGTTCCTGCGGTTCAGCTTTATAATTCCGCCGCAGCTCATTTTCAAAAACGTGAGTTTGATCTCGCAAAACACGATTTGAGCGAATCCTTGAGGCTTGAGCCTAGCAATTCTCATGCTTACGAGCTCTTGGGCGAAATTGCGTATATGAACCAAGATCTGAAGGATGCTAAAGCTCAATATCAAATTGCCTATGCCCTTGATCCAAACCCAGGTCTCAAAGCAAAAATTGAAAAAATTATTGTTGAAAACAAAACAGAATCTAAGTTTTCCTCCTATGACGAAGAGCATTTTATTATACGGTACCGCGATTCAGATAAGACAGTGGAAGGGTACGAGTATCGAGAGCTACTAAGGCTCGCTTATGGCGAGATCTCGCGTGATTTTGCTTATTATTTTCAATCAAAAATCGTGGTGCTTCTTTATGGTCTCGAAGAATTTAAGCAACTTGGTGGAATTCCTCATTGGTCCACGGGTCTCTTCGACGGCAAGGTGAGAATGCCAATGTCCCGTGGAGGATTAGTGGATAGGGATCTATCTGCGGTTGCTCATCATGAGCTTACGCATGCATTTATTGCTGCAATGAGTTTAAACCGCGCTCCTGCCTGGGTTCAAGAAGGTTTGGCTCAATATGAAGAGCACAAGATACGTCCGATTAACCCCGCCTTATTTCGAGCCGCCTTGAAAAAAGGGAGTATTTTGTCTTGGGAAAAGATGATTCAAGAAAACCAACTTCTCAAAAAAAATGATAATTCCGAAGTGGGTCTTTTCTATCAGCAGAGCTTTATGTTTGTGACTTATTTGATTAATCGATTTCACATGTTTGCGGTCAAACAAATGCTTGAAGACTTTGGGCGTGTTAAAAATTCAGAAGAGGTTATTCGAGACACGTTGATGATCTCCCCGCAAAAACTGTATCAAGAGTGGTTAGAATCTCTGCAAGTGAAACCTTAGTGTTCATAAAAGTCGGTCGCATCTCGACATGAGAGTAGAGAAGAATTCGATTTTCATGATATGATAACGCCCTCCGTTTCTATTGATAAGGTTGAATCTTTATGCTAAAAAAATTTTTATATACTTTTTTGATTGTCTTGGCCACCTCAGGATTTCAGTGTGTGGATCTTCTTGCGGCTTCAGTCTCTGCGAATTTAGATAAAACCTCAGCGCATGTTCATGAGGAGATCCATCTCACGATTCGTGTCGAAGATGCTTCCGGAAATATTCAGGCGCCGCGAATTCAAGGGATTGACGGATTTGATATCTTTTACACTGGTCGCGCGTCTCATCTGTCATTTATCAATGGGGTCTCAAGTTCTAGTGTTGATTTTAACTATGTCCTGATGCCAATTAAGAGTGGGAATTTCTCACTTCCTCCCATTGAGATTCCAGTTGGTGGCCAGACGTTTCGCACTGAGCCTGTCCAAGTCCAAATTTTACAAGGTGAAGATAGCCCTGACCCTGCTAGCGTGAATCCTCCGATGTTGCCTAATTATCAGCCGCCTGCACCGAACCCCTTTCCTGTTGCGCAACAACCGGTTGCAGCGCCAGTCCCGTCTCAGGGAAATAATGCACCACCGCCCATGGGTGACGATAATATTTATGTTGTGGCGCATACCGACAAAACTACGGCTTATCCCAACGAGCAAGTTCTTCTGACCTATTCTCTGTATACTCGATATGACACGCGATACGAAGGATTTAAGGATGAACCTGAAGTGAGTGGGTTTTGGATTGAAGAATTTCCACTTGATCAAAATGCACCACGCGAAATTACTGTGGTTAATGGCAAAAAATACATGAAAGCAGATGTTAAAAAGTATGCTCTATTTCCGACAGCTCCGTCAGATTACACCATCAAGCCCGGTGTTCTCAAAGCCTCGGTTCGAAAAGATCCTCAAAGCAGTATTTTTGACGACTTTTTTAATGATAGCTTTTTTAGCGGAGGTGGATTTTTTTCCCGCAGAGAAGACGTCCTTCTAACACCTGCACCGATTCAGTTGAAGATTCAGCCTTTCCCGGAATCTGGAAAACCAAAGAATTTTCAAGGAGCTGTAGGGAGTTTTAGATTGTCAGCGACTGTGGATAAGACTTCATTAAAGCAAGATGAGCCTGTGACTTTATCTGTGATTATTGAAGGTGAAGGGAATATTGAGACTTTAAAAAAGCCGGTTGTCCCTCAAGTGGATGGATTTCGAACTTATGACGGAGATGCAAATCATCAACTTTTTAAAACAGGTGACCGAATTGGAGGCAGAAAAACTTTCGAGGTCGTTTTCATTCCTACGCAACCTGGTCGTAGAGTCATTCCTTCACTTGAAATGAGTTTCTTTAATCCATGGACGAGGCAATATCAAACCCTTAAAACTCAGGAGTTCGTCTTAGATGTTGCAAAGTCGGATACTGTTTTTACGCTGCCGACTGCGCCGGGAACATCCGTTGATTTGAAAAAAGATATTGAACTTGAAAAAAAGGATATTCACTTTATTCAAGAAAATTTAGCATCCACTGACTGGAAACGAAAAGTCGCGTTTGTGATGAGATTGCTTTTGGTTTTGAATGGAGCTTTGATGGGTTTGATTCTATTTTTATTCTTCAGCCAGCAAAGAGCGGATTTTTTTAGCCGGAATATTGCTCTCAAACGGAGGCTGAACGCGCTGAGGACTGCGGAAAATCAGCTCAAAAAAGTCAAATCTCTCATGAAGGCTAAGGAAGCTTCTCAGGAAATCGAGTATTTTGAAGGAGTTGAGCGAGTGATGATGGGGTATCTTGCGGACAAATTTAATTTGTCACCGCTTGGGATTACACGTGACGTCCTTGAAAACTCTCTTAGACATGCGGTTTCAGACCGGACTGATCTGCTTGATAAGGTTGTTTGGGTTTTTGATACTTGCGATGCCGCTAGATTTGCACGCACGTCAGTGAAACATGAAGAAAAACAAAAAGTGAATCATGAACTGAATGAAATTATTCATCAACTGGAAAAAATTTTATGAAATCCCTGAGACTGATTTTAGTTTTACCTGTGCTGTGCTGGGTGTTTTGGGTAGGAAATGTCCTTGCTGAAAACTCTTCAGTAGGGAGTTTTGCTCAGGCGAATCAGTTGTATCGCTCCGGTCAATATTCTCAGGCGCAAAAGTTGTATGAAAATTTGGTTCTCCAAGATTCGCGCAACGGAGTATATCAATATAATTTGGGTAATTGCTATTTAAGAACGAAACAAATTGGTAAAGCGATTTTAGCTTATGAGCGTGCACTTCGCGATCATCCCCGTGATTCTGATGCCAAGTTTAATTTAAATTACGTGAATAGCTTGTTAGAGTACCGTATCAAAGATAAACGTAATTGGTATTTGCGCATGATTGAATCGCTTACGCGGTCTTTTACTTGGGATGAAATCCTGTCACTTTTTTTGATAGCGTTTGCATTTTTTCAAATAAGTTTTGTGTATGTGCTGGTATTTCGCAGGGGGCTTGCTTGGGGATGGATTCGAAAGGGATTTCTAGTGATTGTGATTTTGAGCGCAGGACTCGTGGCTGTAAAGTCATTTTCGACGCAATGGATGCGTGAGGCTGTGATCACGGCGCCAAAAGCAGAGGTGCATTATGGACCGTCTCAAGATGACCAAGTCGCTTTTCGACTCGGGGAGGGGCTTAAGGTGTACGTTATGTCTGTCGGAGATAATTGGAGCAGAATTTGGCTTGTCAACGGTGACAGCGGATGGATTCGCAATGAGCAAATGGAACTTGTAACACCTTCAAAGAGGATGACGTGAAATATCAACAGCCGGATCGTTTAGGGCATTTTGGAATTTATGGTGGGCGCTATGTGCCAGAGACACTCATGGCAGCGCTTGATGATCTTGCGCGGACATATGCCTCTGCCAAGAAAGATTTAAAATTTCAAAATGAATTGAATTCGTACCTGCGGGATTATGCCGGACGTCCAACTCCTGTCTTTGAAGCGCGCCGATTGACTAAGCACTACAGCCGAGCCAGGATTTTTATTAAACGGGAAGATCTTTGCCACACAGGATCTCATAAAATCAATAATGCCATGGCCCAGGGATTGCTGGCTCGCCGTTTAGGAAAAAAACGCATTGTTGCTGAAACAGGTGCAGGTCAACATGGTGTGGCAAGTGCCACAGTTGCAAGTGTTCTGGGACTCGATTGTGTTGTTTATATGGGAGCAGAAGATATTAAGCGCCAGGCCTTGAATGTTTATAAGATGAATCTCTTTGGTGCTGAAGTGCGATCTGTGACTGCAGGATCGCAAACCCTTAAGGATGCAACGAGTGAAGCCATTCGGGACTGGGTTACAAACGTAGATTCAACCCACTATTTGATCGGCTCGGTCATGGGTCCTCATCCTTATCCCATGATGGTCAGAGATTTTCAGTCGATTATTGGCCAAGAGACGAGGCGCTATTTTTTGAAGCATCTCAAGCGCCTTCCAACACATCTCGTTGCCTGCGTAGGAGGTGGAAGTAATGCGATCGGTTTTTTTTATCCGTTTCTCAAAGACAAATCTGTCAAAATGTTTGGTCTTGAAGCAGCGGGTCTTGGAATCAACACACCGCAACATGCAGCGTCGCTCACTAAGGGATTTCCAGGCATTCTTCATGGCATGAAGAGTTATTTGCTGCAGAACAAGTCAGGCCAAGTCCAGGTGGCGCATTCCATTTCAGCAGGTCTTGACTATCCCTCGGTGGGTCCGGAACATTCATTTCTCAAGGATTCTAAGAGAGTCACGTACGCCGCTGTCACAGATCAGCAGGCTTTAAAAGGTTTTCATCGCTTAACACGACTTGAGGGGATTATGCCTGCTCTCGAACCTTCTCATGCACTTGGATATCTTGATGAGTTGATGCCTCGAACAAAAAAGGGTGATCTGGTTTGTTTAAATCTATCAGGTCGTGGGGATAAGGATATTCACACGATTCAAAATTACGGAAAAAATCATGAGTAATCGCCTCACTCAAAAAATGACCGATATCCGGAAGCAAAAAGGGAAAATTTTTTGCGGGTTTATTACACTAGGATACCCATCGCTTAAAGCAACAGAGACGCTTGCGCTTCAAATGGAAAAGGAAGGTGTTGATATTTTAGAACTCGGTATTCCTTTTTCTGATCCGCTGGCGGACGGCCCCACCATCCAAAAATCGTCTGATGATGCATTAAGGCGAGGTGTCTCACTTGTGGATGGGTTTAAGATGGTTCGCAAATTAAGAGATGCGGGTCTTACGATCCCTGTGATTTGTTTTTGTTACTTAAATCCCATCTATCGCTTTGGACTCAAAAAATTTCCTGTCGTAGCAAAAGAAGCGGGATTCGATGGTGTGCTTATACCTGATTTAAGTATTGAAGAGGAAGTTCCTTTTCAGGACGATTGTCGCCAACTTGATTTGTCGACCGTTTTTTTGATCACGCCAACTACCGCACTCAAACGAGCCAAGAAAATCGCAGCTCGGTCGCAAGGGTTTATATACTACGTTTCGCTTCGGGGGGTCACGGGGGCCAGATCTAAGATCAGCTCACGTGTGAAATCAGAATTGAGCCGATTTCAAAAAGTAGTACATAAGCCTTTTCTCATTGGTTTTGGCATTGGCACTCCGGAGGATAGTCGAAGAATGTCTCAAATTAGTGAAGGAGTCATTGTGGGCAGTGCCATTATTAATAAAATCCGTCCGGGTTCGCATCAGACGAACTCAGCAATTAAGTTCATTCGCAGCATGGTTCAGGCGGCCAAGGGTAAAGCCTGATGCCAAGCGTTCTTGGACTCGATTTAGGGGAGAAGCGAGTGGGAGTTGCAGTGTCTGATGAAATGATGACGATAGCTACTCCGATTCTTACGCTTGCCTTTAGCGGTAGAAGGCAACTGCTTCAGGATTTAAGAAAAATCTTTCAGGAATACTCAGTTGATAAAATCATTGTGGGCTTTCCGATTACGATGAAAGGTGAGATTGATATTGCTGCAAAAAAAGTAAGTGATCATGTTGATTGGTTTCGAAAACACGATGACCATGAGTGGATTCTCTGGGAAGAGAGACTAAGTACCAAGGAAGCTGCGCGTGCGCTGGAAGAGTCTCCCTATTCAGGCTCTAAGAAGCGTCAAATCATTGACCGCATTGCAGCGCAAAAAATATTGCAGAATTATCTCGATACTTTAAAAAATCAACAAAGCAGCGAAACATTTCTATGATGCAGCGAGAGAATTACACGTTAACAACCTTGAAAAACGGTTTGCGTGCTTTGACCTTGAACATGCCGGGTCGTGAATCCATTTCAGTCGCGGTTTGGGTGGGCGTGGGTAGTCGTTATGAATCAGGTGCGCAAAGCGGGATATCACATTGCCTGGAGCACATGGTATTCAAAGGCACAGCAAAGAGGTCAAGTCGCGATATTCGGCAATCTATCGAAGGGATTGGCGGAGTTTTGAACGCTTTCACCGGCGAAGAAAGTACCTGCTATTTTGTAAAATTATTACCGCAGCATCTCAAAACAGGACTCGACGTTCTTGCTGATATTGTTTTCAATGCAAGATTAGATGCGAAGGAGCTGGAAAAAGAAAAAGCAGTGATTATCGAAGAAATCAAGATGTACAAAGATCTTCCGTCTCATGAAGTGCAGGAAATCATGAGCCATCTTTTGTGGCCGGATCAAGCTCTGGGTCGGCCGATTGCCGGTTCTGCCAATACCGTATCCGGGATTTCTCAAAAAGCGCTGACATCATTTCGCAATTCCTATTACCAAAATCCTAACATTGTGGTTTCTGTTGCCGGGGATATTCAGCATCCAGCATTTTTAGAGGCAGTTGAAAACACTTTTAATTCCAAAACTAAATTTGAAAAGTCTGGTTTTCCAAAAGTTGTTATTTCAAACGATACGCCAAAAGTCAGCATTCAGACCAAGCAAACCGAGCAGACACATCTTGTTTTGGGAATGCGAACTTTTTCGAGGTTTCATCCGGACAGATATAAATTAGCCCTTCTGAACGTGATCTTAGGCGCTAATATGTCGAGCCGCCTTTTTGAGGAGGTGCGCGAGAAGAAGGGCTTAGCTTACGAAATTCGATCGGGTGCGGGTTTTTATCATGACTGCGGGTATCTCTCGGTCAATGCCGGGGTTGAGAATAAAAAAGCTCTCGAAGCCGTGCGCGTCATCCTTGGAGAATTTGCAAAGTTTAGCAAGAAATCAGTGAGCGAATCAGAGCTGACTCGGGCAAAGGATTTTTTCTTGAGCCAACTGCTCATGGCGCTTGAAGACAGCTTGGATCATTTGCTATGGGCCGGGGAGCGCGTGATTGATGCCAATCTCCTGCCTGACCGACAGAAAATTCAGGAATCCATCAAAAAAGTCACACCTCATGATATTATGGAGGTGTCTAGGAAAATTTTTTCAAATGACAATCTGCATCTTGCTATGATTGGACCTGTTACGGATCAGGTTCAGGAAGCCCTTAAAAAGGAATTTTAAATTAAGTCATGATTCAAAACAGTAGGCAAATAAAAATCTCTCCGAGCTTACTTTCCTGCGATTTTTCTCGAGTTGCTGAAGAAATTCAGGATGTGGCAAGATCGGGTGCGGATTGGCTCCATGTCGATGTCATGGACGGGCACTTTGTCCCTAATTTGACCATTGGACCACCGGTGATTCGATGGTTTCGCAAGGCCACAGCACTTCCTTTAGATACGCATTTGATGATTGATGATCCCATTCGCTATGTGGAGGAATATCGGGAGGCAGGATCGGATTTAATCACATTTCATGTCGAGGCTGCTCAGAATGTAAAAAAATGCATTCAAAAAATAAAAAAGATGAAGGCAAAGGCCGGATTATCGATTAAACCAGGAACGCCGGCCAAGGTTCTTGATCCTTATCTTGAAGATATTGACCTCATTCTTGTGATGACCGTTGAACCGGGTTTTGGCGGTCAAGCATTTCGGCCTAAAATGATCTCTAAAATCAAATATTTGAGAAAGCATTTTAGCGGCCATATCTCAGTTGATGGTGGCATTAATACTGAGACCGCCAAACTTTGTGCACAGTCAGGAGCAAACGTGTTTGTTGCCGGAACCTCGATATTCGGCAATCCCAACCGCCAAAAGGCCATTCAGGCTCTGCGAAAAGCAATCCAGTGTTGATGTATGAACCCTGATTTTATCCGAAACTTTTCCATTGTTGCTCATATTGACCACGGTAAGTCTACGCTTGCTGATCGATTACTACTCGATACGGGAGCCATCAGTAAGCGTGAATTTCGCGAACAAATTCTGGATGACATGGACATTGAACGCGAACGCGGCATCACGATCAAGGCGCGTGCCGTTCGCATTAAGCATAAAAAATATATTTTGAATTTAATTGATACACCAGGTCACGTCGATTTTACATATGAAGTGTCTAAAAGTTTGGCGGCTTGTGAAGGCGTATTGCTGCTTGTAGACGCAGGTCAAGGCATTCAAGCTCAGACGGTTAGCAATCTTTACTTGGCTATGGAAAAAAATCTAAAAATTATCCCGGTGATTACCAAAATCGATCTGCCGATCGCTGATCCGCCTCGAGTTAAAGAACAGATCGTTAATTTACTAGCAATTGATGAAAATGAAATTATTTATTCAAGCGCGAAATCTGGCGAGGGGACAGAGCAAATTTTGAATGCACTGATTGATCGCATTCCGCCTCCTTCAGGTAATGAATCAGGGCCGCTAAAGGCTTTAATCATTGATTCCAAGTATGATCTCTATAAGGGTGTGATTGCTTATATTCGCATCATGGACGGATGCCTCAAAAAAGGCGATCAGCTTCTGATGATGCAAACAGGCGGGCAATTTGTGGCGGAAGAAATTGGTATTTTTAATCCTCATCCGGAGGAAGTTCAAAGTCTTGCTGTCGGAGAAGTGGGATACGTGGCTGCAAATATTAAGACAATCGCGGATGTAAAAATCGGAGATACGATCACACTTCTAAAAAATCCAGCTGAAGAGCCTCTTGAAGGTTATCGGGAAGCCAAGCCCATGGTATTCTGCGGACTTTATCCCATTAATCCAGGTGATTTTGTAGCTTTGCGTGATGCGCTTGGCAAGCTCCAATTGAATGATTCATCCTTTATTTTTGAACCTGAAACTTCGGCTTCGCTTGGAAATGGGTTTCGCTGCGGATTTCTTGGACTGCTTCACATGGAAATTGCAAAAGAGAGGCTTGAGAGAGAATTTAATCTAGACCTTTTGATTACCGCACCTAATGTTGTGTATCACGTTTTTACGACTCGCGGAGAAAAGATCGAGCTTGAAAATCCCACGAAGCTGCCGCCGGTCACAGCCATTGATCGTATCGAAGAGCCCTATATCCGGGCGAATATCATGATTCCAGCTGCTTCACTTGGTCCCATGATGCAGCTTTGTCAGGATCGCCGCGGGATTTATAAGAGCACCGAGTTTATTGATCCGACGCGTGCGATTTTGGTTTACGAGATTCCCTTCTCTGAAATCGTGATGGATTTTCATGATAAAATTAAATCCATGACTGCGGGGTATGGATCCCTTAATTATGATTTCATTGGATATAAACCTGAAAAATTGGTAAAAATGGATATTCTTGTCAACTCCGAACCTATCGATGCATTGTCAACCATTGTTTGTAAGGAAAAAGCTTATTACAAGGGAAAACAACTTGCAGAGAAACTCAAAGAGGTGATCCCCAGGCATCTGTTTGAGATTTCAATTCAAGCCGCGATTGGCAGTAAAATTATTGCGCGCGAGTCCATCGGTGCTATGCGCAAAAATGTGACCGCAAAATGTTATGGTGGTGATATTTCTCGTAAGCGTAAGCTGCTTGAAAAACAAAAAGAAGGGAAGAAGCGAATGAAACGGATTGGGACGATCGATTTGCCTCAAGAGGCATTTATCGCCGTTCTAAGGGTGGATGAGTAATGATTAAGACTATTATTATGATCGCTGTTGGAGTGATTACCTTCACAGTGGGATATTACATTCAAAACGCAAAATCACAGCGCGAGCTTTATCTTTCTGACAGAAAATCCTGGTGGAAGCGTACGCATTTGGAATTTTGGAAAAACTGGGTTGAGCCCTTTGTGGTTGCTGGGCTCCTGGCGATTGTGATCCGAACTTATCTTTTAGGCCCTTATCGTATTCCCACAGCCTCTATGCGGCCGACCTTTATGGAAGGCGATCGCATCTTTGTCGATAAACTCAGTTACCGATTTCATGCTCCGAAGCGAGGAGATATCATTGTTTTTAAATATCCAAAAGATCCTAAAAAAGATTTCGTCAAGCGGCTTATTGGTTTTCCCGGCGATAAAATTTTAATCCACGACGGAAAACTTTCCGTGAATGGGCGCGATCTGACAGAAAATCCTTTTGCTAATCATTATTATTACAATCGTGATGATTGGGATTACGGAAAAGAAGGTGTAACTATTTTAGTTCCACCAGATTCATTTTTTGTTTTAGGGGATAATTCGGCGCAGTCATCAGATAGTAGAAACTGGGGGTTTGTCCCCAAAAAAAATCTCATTGGACAAGCTTTCTTTATTTGGTGGCCGCCTAAACGGATCAAACTTGCAGAATAGAATAATTAAGAGGTCATGACGCCATATTTTTTGTGGGGATCAGCCACGAGCTCCCATCAAATCGAAGGGAATAATACCCATAATGATTGGTGGGCGTGGGAGCAATTAGGGCGCGTTAAAACTTCTTCCGGAAAAGCCTGCGATCATTATCACCGCTATCAAGAAGACCTCGAAATCATTGCCTCTCTTGGACATAATGCCTATCGTTTTTCAATCGAGTGGAGCCGTCTGGAACCTGAAGAGAATCAGTGGAGTTCTGCAGGTTTTGCGTTTTATGAATCGATTCTAAAGAATCTTCGCTCGAAAAATATTGAACCAATTGTTACCCTTCATCACTTTACTAATCCTGCCTGGTTTGCTGAAAAAGGGGGCTGGGAAAATCCTGAAGCTGCAAAATATTTCTTGCGATTTCTCGATCGGGTGCTTGAGGCCTTTAGTTCCTATGTTAATTACTGGATCACGTTCAATGAACCTCTGATTTATATCTATTTTAGTTATATGGATGGGAAATGGCCTCCTGGAAAAAAATCGATTTCTGATGCAACGCAGGTGCTCTACCGTCTGATCCAAACGCATGTCCAAGCCTATATCAAAATTCATGATTTTTATGACCAGAGGCTTAAGACCCAAGTTTGGGTTTCGATCGCAAAACACGTTTCATGGTTTACACCTGCACGAAAGCATCATTGGCTGGACCGACTCTCAACATGGTTTCGTCATTGGTTTTTTAATGAAATGTTGGTGGATGCGCTTCATCGCGGCTTTCTCTTCTTTCCCGGGATTTTTTGTGAACCTCTTCCTCGCGCGCAGACACTCGATTTTATTGGAGTTAATTACTACACCCGCGATTTTATCCGGTTTGGAGGTTTGAATTTCCCTGGTTTGCTTGGCGAAAGTGACGAGAAGTCGAAGCATCAGGATCAGATTTCTGAACTCAATCAAATGGGATGGGAAGTTTATCCCGAGGGACTTTACTTGATCCTTGGCCGCCTGAAGCGATTTCAACTTCCCATTATCATCACGGAGAACGGTATTTGTGCCCTTCACGATGAGCAGCGAGAACGGTTTATCAGAAGTCATATGAGCGCTGTTTTAAAAGCTCGTCACGAAGGAGCGGATATTAGAGGTTTCTTTTACTGGTCTTTGGTAGACAATTTTGAGTGGGCGGACGGTTTTGACCCTCGATTTGGGCTGGTTGAAGTTGATTATCAAACATTTCAGCGAAAAGTCAGAAATAGCGCTCAAATTTTTTCTGAGCTTTGCCGTAATATTGTTCAGGAGAACATATAAATGCAGCGTGACTTATTTGACAGTGAACTTACGGAAGCGAATCAAGACCAACAACCTTCTGCGGAATCTTCACTGCTTCAGACATTCCGAATACAACTTGGCGTAGATCAGCTGATCTTTCTTGCCATCTTGATACTTATCTATTCTGTTTTTATTTATGGATTAGGAGTTGCCACAGCAAAAAATATTAACTTTCGCTCGCTTTGGAAAAGTTGGACTTCACAAATGAGTCATGTCCAAAAAGTTAAACCGGCACCTCCGCCCGTACTCAAAACGGTGGAACCTGCTGTGTCGGTTGCGGAGATCAACTCAGTTGTCGCCGTAGTTCCGCCTCCAGTAACGACGTTACCTGCGGTAACTCCATCGGTTCCTTCGGTTAAGCCTTCTGTGACTGCCACAGAAAAACCTCAGGAAAATCCAGGGAAAAAGAAATACACAATTCAAATTGTGGCTTCAAAACAACTTGATTTTGCGCATAAAAAAAGCGACAAACTGGCTAAACTCGGGTTGGAGAGTTTTGTTTTGAAAGAAAAAAATTATCACAATGTTTGCGTTCGAAGCTTTATGTCAAAATCGCAAGCCGAAAAATTTCTCAGCCAGTTGAAATCACAAGGGCTTGCGCCGCGTGATGCTTACGTTCGAAACCTCTCCTGATTCTCCTAGCAATTTCCAATAATTTCGATCAAGTCATTCGATCTAACAGCTTCACGAATTTTGACTAGTAAAAGCCTTCTGAAATCAGTATAATCCCGCCGCGTAGTCGAAGAGAAATACTTACTTACAAGAGGAAGGAATGTCATGTCACAGCATCCAAGTTTAAGAGTCGATAGCGTTGGAACCAAACACCGTAACGTGATGAAACGTTCTGAACGGCTAAAAAAAATGAGCGATGAAAATCGCTGGGATGAAACCAAGTCGGTTTACGGCCTCCCAAAACTTAAATCTCTAAAGGTTAAAGTTAAAAAAGTGAAGGCGGCTAAAGAGGGTGATGAAAAAGCTGCCGGCGCTCCTGCGGATGCTGCTAAGAAAGCGGAAGCACCTAAAAAAGAAGGCGCCAAAAAATAATGACCTCCCTTGACATCAAAATAAGACGCTTCGAAACTTCTGATCAGGGAAAAGTCATCCAGCTCATCACCGATATAATGAACGGTGAATTTCACGAAGACCGGGCAGCCTATCCAGTGGATGACATCCAAGATGTCAAATCGACTTATGGCGGAATCGGGGAATCTTTTTTTGTTGCATCGAGTAACGGCAGTGTCCTTGGGACGGCTGGAGTCAAACAGGAAGATACACGCACGGCGCTTCTGCGTCGTTTATTTGTAGATCCTGCTCACCGGAATAAGAAAATCGGAAAAAAACTTATTGAGTCTGTGTTGAGCTTTTGTGATGAAACCGGATATGAAGAAGTGGTTTTTAAAGCAACCTCGAGAATGCAGGCTGCGATTCAAGCGCTTCAGAAATCTGGCTTTGTTGTTCGCGCTAAAGTTCATCTCGGTCAACTTGAACTTGTAAAATTGTCGGTCATGCTGTCATCGGGTGCGAAAAAATTGAAGTCGTAAAAGGGGAATATCATGGCGCTTTTTGATTTTGCTAAGAAAAAGACGGATGGTTTTAAGCCCTTGTCTGAAAATGAAATTCAAAGCCGCTTATACGGAACTTTTCGACCGCCGCATCTAGATGAGAAAAAACTTAAAGAAACTTCGAAAGATTCTGTTTCAAAGAATAAAGTTGAAGCTCCTGCAGTTATCAAAAGTACTTCGACAGACTTATTCACATCCACCACTAAATCTGCTCCTATTACAGCACCGATTGAATCCTCAGAACCAAAGAAATCAGAGGGGCGCGAGGAAGTTCAGCGTTGGTTAAGCCGCGAAAAGGATACGGTTGAGAAAACGGTTGCTGCAAAACCCAATATCAACCAGACATTTAAACCTCGTTCGACCACCACACCCGGCGCTACTTCAGGGAGTGCTTGGTTTCAAACCGCAAGTAAGTCGGCATTCGCTGTATTGGGGTTGATGATATCTGTGTGTCTCTCGATTGTTCGAGGGATTCAAAATCTTCGTTTGCCTTGGAAAAAATGGCTCCCGTGGATTGGCGGTCTAGTCTTGATTGTCGGATTGGTTTTCTCGATTCAAGGCTTGAATGCTCAAAGAGAGACAGCGATGAGCCGGGCACGTAAAGTTCTTCCAGCAAAAGTGCAAGTCACGGAAGCAGGAGAAACAGCGGTTGTGCAGGCGACTGGAAAGTCAGATCGGAAAAAATCTGGGGAAAATAACCAAGATCCTATCAGCGGTGTTTCTAATGCGGATTCTGAAACCGGAAACCAATCTCTTTCAAATGCGTCTGTGCAGGGAAAATCTGAGATATCCGACGAGACTCGTGCGTATGTGATTCAGGTGGCAACTTATGTTAACTCAGCAGATGCCGAAAAAATGCTGGGAGTCATCAAAAATGCTAATTTTACAGGTTTTATTCAATCCCTAAAAAGACAGAGCGGACGCGTTTACCACTGTATTTTTTTAGGGCGCTACAAAACCTCGGATGAAGCAGATCAAGCTCTGGCTCGATTCAAACGCCAATCGTTCTCCGCTACATTCCCTGATGCTTTTGTCCGAAAATTGAAATAGCTCTCCGAGGATTATGGCGCAGTTCTCCTTCGACATTGTCTCTCAGATCGATCTCCAAGAAATTGATAATGCCGTCAATCAAGCCATGAAAGAAATACGTACACGGTTTGATTTCAAAGGCACAAAGAGCTCTCTTGAGTTTCGCCGCAGCGAAAAACAAATTAAAATTATTGCGGATGATGATCTCAAACTTCGGAATGTTCATGATATCCTTAGGACGCGAGTAGCTGCTCGGGGCATTTCGATCAAATCTCTTGAGTTTAAAGAGCCACAAAAGGCCTTTGAGGGAACTTTGACCCAAGAGGTCAATCTTGTGCAGGGGATAGCTCAGGATAAGGCAAAGGAAGTGATTAAAATAATTAAAGAAATGAACCTTAAAGTTCAGTCATCGATCCAGGATGATCAAGTGCGTGTAACATCAAAGAGCAAGGATGATCTTCAAGCTGTCATTCAACATTTAAAGCAACATTCCATGTCGATACCCCTACAATTTACTAATTTTCGATGAGGCACGTTGATCTCTCGTGCTTTTTTTTCAATGCGACTTAATACTTTTGATAAATATGTCCGCTTGCCTTGTAAATCAATAATACGTGTGTTATATTTCTGTGTCGCTAGCAAGAGCCCAAAATCATCCTAAAGTTTTTTAACTTTTTGTATGATATTAGACTAGGCCCGAAACCTAGGGAGGAATTATGGATCAAGATCGAAGAAAATTTAAGCGTTTTGATGCGTTTATGAGCGTCAAGTGTCGCATGCCCGGAGGCGTCAAAGCAGATGCTGTTTCTCTCTCCAAGGACATTTCGCGTGAAGGGCTCAAGATCAACTCCAATATGAACCTGGAAAAAGGTGCTATGGTTGATCTGGAAATCGTGATTCCGGATGATCCTAAGCCAATCCAGACCCAAGGAACAGTGATGTGGACAACTCCTTCAGCTGGATCCAATCAAGGTTTTGATCACGGAATTCACTTATTACGTATGGATCCGGTTGATAAATTCCGCGTTCTTGATTTTGCCTATAATCACTGGCTTGAAACTCGCGTGGATGATTTTGCGGATCCTGAAGAAATTCAAGAAATCAAATAAAACCTGCCAATAGAATTTACACATTCTGATTCTTACAGAGATCGAATGATGTTATCCCATGAATAGTTATCTCCTTGCCATTGATCAAGGAACCACGGGTTCACGTGCCATTCTTTACGACTCTAAGGGGATTAAGAGGTCTTCGGCCTATCATGAAATTACACAATATTATCCTCAGCCAGGATGGGTAGAGCATGACGCGGAAGAGCTTTGGCAAAGCGTTCAACGTGTTATTCAAAAATCCCTTCAAAACCTTTCGAGTAAACAGCATCAAATTGCCGGTATTGCATTAACTAATCAAAGAGAAACCGTTGTCTGCTGGGATGCAGTAAGCGGAAAAGCGGCCTATCATGCTCTGGTTTGGCAAGATCGACGGACCTCGGATATCTGCCAAAGATTTAAAAAGAAATATTCGGAAGAAAGACTGCGCTTAAAAACAGGGCTTGTTTTTGACCCCTATTTTTCAGCTTCCAAGATTTATTGGCTTTTAAACAATGTCCCATCGATTAAACGGCTGGCAAAAAATACGCGCTTGCGTATTGGAACTGTGGATAGCTGGATTTTATGGAAATTAACTCGAGGCGTGTCTCATGCTACAGATTTTACGAATGCCTCTCGAACGATGCTATTTAATTTACAGACGCGCATGTGGGACCGCGAGCTTTTGAATCTTTTTGGCGTTAAGGCTGATTTTCTACCTCGTACGTTACCTTCTTGTTCTATTTTCGGCCATACGAAAGGGTTATCCGTACTCCCAGACAATATTCCAATTCACACAATTATGGGCGATCAGCAATCCGCTCTCTATGGTCAATCGTGCTACAGTCCTGGATTTGTAAAAAACACTTACGGAACCGGATGTTTTGTGATGTTTAATGCCGGAAAAAAATATCAAAAACCAAATAATGGGATCTTGTTAACATTAGCCTCAGATTTCTCGGGTCAACCTTGCTATGCACTTGAAGGTTCGATATTTATTGCCGGTGCAGCTATTCAATGGCTTCGCGATGAACTTAAATTCTTTTCCTCTGCGTCCCAAACTGAAGCAATGATTCGCAATCTCAGTTCCAGTGGAGGGGTTACAGTGATTCCAGCTTTTGTAGGGATGGGCTCGCCTTATTGGAATCCAGATGTCCGAGGTTGTATTTCAGGTATTACGCGCGGAACAAAGCCCGAGCATTTAATTAGAGCCACACTTGAATCTGTGGCTCACCAATCTATGGATGTCATCGAAACAATGCGCGGTAATTCTCATCAGCATTTGACACGTTTGAGGGTGGACGGGGGCATGACCCAAAACTCATTTCTGATGCAATTTCAAGCCGATCTTTTACAACATCCGGTTGAAGTTTCGAATGACTCAGATCTAACCTCTTGGGGTGTTGCGAAATTAGCCGGGCGCCAAATGAACTTCTGGAAATCTGAGAAATTGATCGAAAATCGACATGCTTATAAAGTGTTTAGACCCCGACTAAAGCCCACTAAAGTGCGTGAGCTTCGAAGGCATTGGAAGCAAGAAATCACGCGATTGATTTCTTCAACAAATTCATAGAATATTTTTCAATTTTAACTCTGTACTGCCGATACAATATATATGCCATTATTCAACTTTAATCCCAAAAGCGAACCGAGCAAAGATTACAATCTGGAAGAACTGCCTGTATTCTCATCCTTACCACCTTCTGAGCTTAGAAAAATCCAGCAAAAAGCTCGTCTTGAGGAATATCATCGTGGGGATTCAGTCTACTTGGATGGTTCGCCCTCGGAGTTTTTTTATGTGGTGCTATCCGGTAAATTTAAAATCTTCAAAAAGCGAAAAGGATTTGAAGGGGAAGATATTCGCGGATACCTCTACCGCGGCGAGCATTTTGGAGAAACCTCGCTTTTGACGGGGCAACCTCATAGCGCAAATGCCGTGGCCATGCGCGACGGAATTTTGCTCAAAATTCCACGGGATGATTTCCAAAATTTACTCAAAGATTATCCATCGATATCACTTCATTTGAACCGATCTTTTGGATACCGACTCACGCGTGATGCGAATTATTCAGGAAGTCGTGAAGTTAAAGTGGCGGCATTTGTCTCACTGAGTGGGGGAGATTTATTTACCGAATTCTGGTTTGATTTAGGCACTCGACTGGTCCAAGAAACCAAATCCAGAATCATCCTTCTTGATTTTGAGCATCAAGAAGATGCAGCTTATTTTCGTGTTCTTCCGAGCGGGTTTCGTCCTTTTGATCTGGATGCTTCTGACGGTCTTCGGGATGATCAAATCAGGCAGGCTTTTTACCATCATCCGTCTGGCTTTGATTACTTAAAGATCTCCTCTCAAGCGTCCAGCGAACTTTATCTAAAAAAGATCACGAACCTCATGACGCTGCTCTCTTTACACTTTCATTTTATTTTGATCCGTTTGCCGGTTGATTCTCAGCATCGCGCGTATGGTGTTTTGACTAAAACAGACGGTGTTTATTTTTTTCAAGCGTCGCGTGATCAATACCAAAAAGCGCTCATGGATCGCGTGCAAGCCTTTGAGCGCGATTATGGGATAGGTAAGAGAGACTCCAAACTCATTATTGTGGATGGAAACTTGGACCAAGTGGAGCCTTCAAGCACAAGCGATGAAAGTCTTCCTGTGTTTAGCCGTATTCCATCCAAGTCCAGCTATGCGGACAGATACTGGAATGTCATGCGCTTCATCGCTCGTGATTTTGCCGGTAAACTTATCGGCCTGGCGCTCGGGAGCGGTGCAGCTTACGGGCTTTCTCACATTGGTGTCTTCAAAGTGCTTGAGGAAAATAATATTTATCCGGACATGATCGCTGGATCAAGCATTGGTGCTTTGCTCGGGGGTCTGTGGGCTGCTGGATTTAGATCCCATGAAATTGAGGCGATTGCGCGAAGCTTGGATAAGAGAACGGCTTTTCTGCGTTTGATTGGCTTTCGAGATCTTGATCTTTTTACAAAAGGTTTTTTAAAAGGGGATCAGGTCAAACGGTTCCTGCATCATTATTTGAAAGACGTTAAGTTCGAAGATCTTCGTATGGCCCTCAAAATTGTGGCTGCGGATTTGTTTACGTCTGAAACCGTTATTCTGGACACAGGATCAGTGGTGGATGCAATTCGCGCCAGTATTTCAATTCCCGGAATTTTTTCACCCGTTACTGTAGGCCATCGAACGCTCATTGATGGTGGGGTTCTGGATCCGCTTCCCATCCGTGTACTTAACCGTTACGGCGTGAAGAATATTATCGCCATTCATGTGCTTGCAGGTTATCGAGATCGAACAGCATCGCTGCAGCGTGATACCTCGCGCTCGATTCCCGGAGTAGATTCTCGTGGGGAAAGTAATCCTCTAAAAAAAATGTTTCGGGACGTTTTTCAGCAAAATCAAAAGAATCATTCCGTTAATATTTTGAATGTGATTATGAATACTATTCAATTCATGGAATTTGAGATTGCTGATGCCTGGGCCAGAGAGGCTGACGTGCTTATTCATCCAGCCGTAGTCGATGCCCATTGGGCAGAGTTCTATTCCGCAGAAAAATTTATTCGTGCAGGTGAGACAAAGACCAGAGAACAGCTGGATGAGATAAAAAAACTTATAGCAGATTAATTGCCGAAGATTTCATTGTCCCACGGCGCTAAATTTATTACACTAGTAAGAAGAAGGTGAGGTAAAGTGAATTTATTTATTATCCTAATAGCATTAGCTGCGCTTTCATTTCAATGGCCTTCGAACGCAAAAAAAACTGAACAGAAATCAGCTAAAGTTGAGAAAGTGAGCCAGTCTGCGTCGACCGCCGTTAATCTCGAGTCAACGCCAACTACCGTTGAAAATATAAGCCCAAGAGCGAATTCACCGCAAGTTTCATCTTATCCTGAACCCGTTAAAACACCCCTAGTCCCTCGCGTACCAAATCCACCTTCGCAGCTTCCTCCGCAAATCAATGCCCCGCTCGATATTGGGAAAGTACAGAAGCAATTGGATGATTTAGTGCGTCTTAATCAAAATTTGAAAGCGAATTACAGAGATCAAGTCAATGACATTGAACGCATCACCCAGCAGGCAAAAATTCACCAACAAATTCTTAGTCAGATTCAATCAAAGAAACCTCTAATTCCCAATTCGGCACCGCTTACAACGGAAATTGAAAAGCAGCAGGCTTTACTCGCTATCAGTCAGGAAGCGAGTAAAAGTCGTTCCTACTTGGAGAATTTGAAACCGCAAAACTCTCCATCAAATGCAAAAGTAAATCAGAAAGTTTCATGAAAGTCGTTTTCTCAAACGGGATGACTCCATGAATCTAGTTTCAAAACTATTTATTCACGCCAACCAATCTCCTGATCGTCCCGCCTTATGGGTTCGCACTTTTGATCAATATCACGCGATATCTTGGCGTGATTTAGGTGATAAGATTAGCACTTTTTCAGCCGGGTTATTTCAGCTCGGAGTGAGGCGCGGAGATCGCGTTGCAATCTTGTCAGAAAACCGTCCTGAGTGGGTCATTACGGATATGGGTGTGATGAGTCTTGGCGCTGTTGTCGTGCCTATTTACCCTACGGCATCTCTTCCTGATATCGCACATATTTTGAAAGATTCAGAATCGACTATCCTATGCATCTCCTCCATTGAACAACTTCTGCGGATTCAATCGAATTTTTCAATACTTACTAAGCCACTCCAAATTGTTTTATTTGACACGTTCACACGGGACCAGTTCCCGAATGTTTTGAGTTTCGATTCTTTGATTCGACTGGGTTCAAATGTTCTATTAAATTCCCCTGATCTTATTCGCGAAACAATTTCACAAATTTCTGAATCAGACTTAGCGACCATTATTTACACCTCGGGGACAACCGGAGCAGCAAAAGGGGTAATGCTGACCCATGGAAATTTCTTAGCTAACGAAGAAGGATGTCGAAAGCGCATCTCAGTTTCGCATGAAGACATTACCATCTCTTTTTTGCCTTTGAGCCATGTATTCGAGCGGCTTGCGGGTTATTATTTTATGCTTTTTTCGGGCGCCTCCATTGCCTATGCTCGCTCGATGCAAACAGTGATCGAAGACATGCAGATGATCCATCCTACAGTGGCTCCTGCGGTTCCAAGATTTTATGAAAAAGTCTATCATCGTATCCTTGATGCAGTGCAGCATGCATCAACCGTGCGGCGGAAACTTTTTCAGAAAGCGATTGTGATAGGTTCGCGTGTGCGTGCTGGAAAGTTAAAAAATGAACGCCTATCGCTTACGGATTTATTGCTTTATAAAATCTTGGATATTTTAGTTCTTAAAAAAATACGCGCAGTATTTGGCGGGAGAATCCGATTTTTTATTTCTGGAGGAGCTCCCTTATCAAAAGAGATTGGTGAGTTCTTTTTTGCCTGCGGAGTGCTTATTTTGGAGGGGTATGGTCTTACAGAAACCTCTCCTGTGATTGCCGTCAACGCGGAAGAGAATTTTAAATTTGGAACCGTGGGACAGCCTTTGATTAATTGTGAAGTGAAAATCGCAGAAGATGGTGAGATTTTATTAAAAGGGCCATCAGTCATGAGGGGGTATTACCGAGATGAAGTTGCGACGCATGAGGTCTTGCGAGAAGGTTGGTTTTCAACAGGTGATATTGGGCATATTGACAGTGACGGATTTCTAAAAATTACGGACCGGAAAAAAGACATCATTAAAACCTCAGGCGGAAAAATGGTTGCCCCACAAAATATTGAGAAAATGATCCTCGCCGATCCTCTTTATTCTCAAATCGTGATTTTGGGAGATCAAAGACAATACTTGGTTGCATTTATTGTCCCAAATCAAGAGCACTTTATGGCATTATCAAGATCCTGGAAGCTTCCTAGCATGTCCTGGGCAGAGTTGCTTAAGCGGCCGGAAGTCCTTGATTTTTTTAAAAATGATCTCCGCCAGAAGACAGAGGCATTGGCATCCTTTGAGCAAATCAAGTATTTTGAATTGATTCCTGAAGAATTTTCCGTTGAAAAAGGAGAGTTAACTCCTACGCTAAAAGTGAAACGACGATTTATACAAGAAAAATTGAAGTCGCAGATCGATCGGCTCTACGACAGCAACCATTTAAAAAACGCCCAGTAAGGTTTTTTGTGAATTCTCTGGTGACCCATCAGGAAGGCTTTTTCAGTTCGTTTGATCAAACCCGGCTTTTCTATCGAATATCTCTTCACAAAGATGCCCGCGAAATATTGATTTATATTCATGGTCACGGAGAACACATCG
>CAZOOM010000043.1:0-21576 GCA_964581425.1 uncultured bacterium
TCGTCGCTGTCTCAATCTTTGCCACGGTATTCCACTCGCTGTCTCGAGTGATCGTGCTCGCAATATCCGAATCTGCGACCTGCATACCTCCACTGACATAAACTGTTCCGTCCACATCTTGGAGAGTAAGCGTTCGCGTGGTTGAAGCTGAAATCCCGGAGAGTTGGAAATTAGCCTTTTTACTACTATCGAGATCATCAATCAAAAGCGTGGAGTTATCGACAAGGCTTTTACTTGAAAGTGTCTGGGCATCAGAAGTTCCAACAATCGATCCCGAAGGGGCTGATTTTGTTGCCCATGAATCCAAATCCGCATCATAGGACTGAACATCCACCCCAATGCGAACTCCAAGCGAAGTACGTGCACCCGCCGCATCCGTAGCTCCCGTTCCACCATTCCCAATCGAAAGCGCGTTGGTAAGCGCTAAACTACCAAGTGTGGCTGTATCTGTTGCCTTGTTATAAGTAAACCCAGCATCCCCACCGAAGCTCGTTCCGTCCTTGAATTGCACTTGCGTATCCGCGCCCGCGGGCAAGGTTGTTGTTGCCGCCACAGTCTGAGTCGAGCCATCAGGAAATTTAAAACCATTCGCCGTAGATTCGACAAGTCCAGTGACGGTTAATTTTGAGGATGGGTTGTTCGTTCCTATCCCAACATTGCCCGCCTTCAAATGAAGGGTATCCGCAAGCGCTCCCGCAGATTCAGAAACAAATGCCGTAACAGAATTTTGCGTGATTGAAAAATCAGCTCCAGGATTAATATTCGTAATGATTGGATTTGAGATTGTGGGCGCCGATGCAAACACTGCAGCACCTCCACTTCCTGTTTCATCGGTTAATATTCCTGAAAACTCAGCTGAGGTATCCACCTCAGCACTGGTGAGCAAATTTGAGCTCGTGGCAGCTTCAATTTTTGCCACGGTGTTCCATTCGGTATCGCGTGTCATACCGCTCGCTGCACTGATGACATTGCTGGCCAAGGAAAAATCCGTCGCGTCAAAAGTATTGAATTGCAAATCCGATCCAACCTTACTATCAAAATTCGCAAGACCTCCTCCTAAATTGCTTGCCGTATTTGCTTCCCCTGATGAACCCGTTGACAGGTCGACTAATCCAGATCCTGTTCCTTGATCGATTTGCCATTTATTACTGACTTCGTTGTATAAAAGTCGCGCGTCATTCGCTCCTCTTTCAATCTTCACTGCTGTCACATTCACATCATTCGCCGCAGTGGTCGATAACTCCATCAATGTCACGTTCGTCGCAGTATCTAACGCCGTTCCTGTCACATTCAAAAGCGCAGTATCCGTCGTCACTCCATCACTCAAACTACTCTGAATTAAATTTCCACTCGTTAAGGTGCTTCCATCTAAATTCACCACATCACTCGTCCCATTCGTCGGTGTCAAAGTCGGACTTATGCTAAACACCGCATTCCCGGTCCCGGTCTCATCCGTGAGTAACCCTCTCAACTTCGAAGAATCATCAAGCTCCGTCGCCACTAAAATATTCGCTCCACCCCACGCTGTCTGCACCTCGCCTTCACTGTCCCATTCACTGTCACGCGTCACGGTCCCGTCAATCTTTGTCTCAGATAGTGTTCCAGCAGTTTCAGCAGTGCCTAAATCCACGGCATCGGTTGTTGATCCGCTTCCAGTCACTGCCGTTGCTTTAATCGCTCCGCTTCCTGTCACGTTCAATGTCGTATTGTTTCCAATCAACAAACTCATCGCACTCCCGGCCTGGATCGTGGTCGAAGCGTCTAGATCTAAGACATCTTGGAAATCAGCGAAATCCAAACTGTCAGCCGCTACTCCACCCGAACTCGCAATCGTAATCACACCATCCCCATTTGTAATCGTGATGTTTGAGCCTGCGGTTAAATTCGCTAAGTTATAAGTATTATCACTTTTTCCAATCAAGAGTTGCCCAGCGCTTGGCGCACTCAAGACCCCGGTACCCCCGCTTGCAATTCCCAGTGGATTTGTAATCAAAAGATTTGCAACTGCGAGCGTATCGGTATTGTCATCGTAAGTAAATCCAGCTTCGGCACCCATTAGCCCAGCATCATTGTATTGGACCTGCTTATCCGCTCCTGCAGCACTTGCAGCACCAGCTGGCGCCCATGATAGATTTCCTGAACCATCATTTGATAAGATAGTTCCCACTCCACCTTGCACACTAGGCCAAGCATACGCAACACCTTTAATCGAAACCAAATCGCCCGCAGAACTGACTTGAAATAAATCCCCAGATCCAACTGTCAATAATGAGGCAGGTGTTCCATCACCAACGCCGACGCGATTATTCAGAGTGTCTATAAATAATAATTTCGTATCTGTTGTACCGAGAAACGTAATATCCGCGCTTTGTTTGGCTGAATTAAAGGTAAGATTTCCCGCAATGTTATTTACATAAAGATTTCGCCACGTCAGTGCAGAAGTTCCTAAATCATACGAGGCTGTAACATCAGGCTTAATATCGTTTCCACTTTGTATACCACCGTCAGCATAAGACAACCCATCAATTTCAAGCTTACCTGTGATGTATAAATCATCATTGGTGGTCGCATGGGAATTTGTCCCTTGAGCATCTCCAATTTGAGTCTTTCCACCTTCACCTGGAACAATTGTAAGATCCTCAGATTCAGTTGTCGTAATATCCACTGGAACGTTGTCAAACTCTAGCGTCCCGGAAATTGCAATGCGCGGATAGATAAGGAAGGCACCCACAAATAACATCACCGCAGGAATGAGAATTAGCAAAAATCTCCATTGCCAAAATAGACTCGTCCTATCTGAGATCGGAATGGCAAAGACATAGCTTCGCATCAAAGGCTTAGGTCCGCTGATTTTTCTATTCAATAGAGTTTCCTCTCATTGCACACTGAATGATTTTGAGCTCGTTCATCTCACTTAAATTGGATGCTACACGTCATCAATATAAAAAATACCATCTAAAGCTAGTGTTTGGATGAGATATGCACTAAATGTTAGATATTGCTAGTTTTGATCGGGGTTTAATGTGCTAAGAGGGTAAAGACGAGGCACTAAAAAGCTTTAGAAACTAGTTGCAGAGAGTGAGGGCAATGAGGTACAAAAAAAAGAATTACCAGTCAGAGGGCTTTTGGTCTTTAGCCTTGCCCCATTTCTGATCCAACGCATCCTCCTGATCCACGACAATCTTGGCCTTATCCATAAAATAGACCCAACCACCATCATTGGGCATCGGATCTGAGGAGTTAATATTTTCAACCGTATTGTTGCCTTCCTTATTTGAGATAAATTCTACCGGAATACTTTCAAGATAAGGCTTCTCAATCCCAAGATCATTGTAGGTAGTTGAGGTAAGTTCATCGAGAGCTTGAGGATACCGGCCCTCTTTAGCTCGAAACATGCTGAGACGAGTTCTTAAGGATCCAAGATTGGTTTTCGTAGCTGTAATCCTGGCCTCAGAGTCAAAACCAACAAAATTAGGGATCAAAGTTGCAGCAAGGATGGCAATAATTGAAACAACAATCAAAAGCTCAAGAAGAGTAAAACCATTTTTCTTTTTCATAAGAAATCCTTTCCCATTAATCAAATATCGTCTGTCACGCGCAAGAGTTCGGCAACCGAAGTTGTCCCTTCAATCACTTTTTCAATCCCCGCTTCACGAAGACTCTTCATGCCATTTCGCGTGGCTTCTTCCCAAATCGCGAGCGCAGAAGATTTCTTGGTGATGAGTTCTTTGATGGAATCATTGGGGGTTAAAAGTTCATAAATCCCTGTTCGACCTACATAACCCATATTTTTACAACTCAAGCATCCTACTTCTTTGAGAAATGGATTTTTCCCGCTATATTTTCCGGTAAACGCATATTTATTACTCTCACTTCCCTTAGAAAGATTGAGTTCATTCAAAAGTTCCTTGGGAGGCTCATACGGAGCTTTGCAATCAGGGCATAAAGTTCTTACAAGGCGCTGCGCCAAAATACATACAACTGAGGAAGCTACCAAAAAAGGTTCGACTCCCATATCAATTAACCGAGTGAAACCTGACGGCGCATCATTGGTATGAATGGTTGAAAAAACGAGGTGACCTGTGAGCGCGGCATGAATAGCAATTTCCGCAGTTTCGCGGTCGCGGATTTCCCCAATCATAATAATGTCCGGATCTTGACGCAAAATCGACCTGAGCCCCGTCGCAAATGTCAGACCTGCTTTAACATTAATCTGAGATTGCCGGACTTGAGGCAGTTCGTACTCCACCGGGTCTTCCAGGGTCAAAATATTTTTTTCTATGGAATTGATTTCATTAAGCGCTGCATAAAGTGTCGTCGTTTTTCCGCTTCCCGTTGGCCCTGCAACTAAGACCATTCCATAAGGCCGTCCGATCACTTTCATAAACTGCTCAAGATTATCTTTTGAAAATCCCAAATCCATCAAGTGAAGGAGTTTCATGGAACGGTCCAAAATACGGATCACTACATTCTCGCCGTATAGGGTTGGAAATGTTGAGACGCGAAGATCCACCATCCTGGACCGGACTTGGATTTGAGCCCTTCCGTCCTGCGGCAGTCTTTTCTCGGCAATATCCATATCAGACATGATTTTGATTCTGGAAATGACAGCGGCTTGCTCTTCACCTGGAATTTCTTGCATGGGTTGAAGGATTCCATCCACACGGTATCGGCACATTAATTTGGAACGCTCAGGTTCAATATGAATATCCGAAGCACCAATGTCAACCGCTTTACGAATAAGTTCATTCACTTTTTCCACAACCGTTTCCATACTTGCCGCTTGAGCCAGTGAGCTAATAGGGTCAGAAAGAGCATTCGCACGTGGGCGGGTGGATTCAGCGGGACGAGTAGGCAACGAAGGCTTCGAGGGCTGACTGGGCGGCGGCTCAGCCGCTCGGTTTGATAAATTATAATTTTTGTCGATCGCAGCACGAATGGCGGATGGGCACGCAAAGACAGGTTTTACTCGCAAACCTGATTTTGCCTGCAAACTATCAATCGAATTCACATCCAAGGCATTGGCCATAGCCACCGTGACCGTATTATGAGAAATATAAAGCGGAATCAAAGAATATTTAATGCATTGTTCCTTAGTAATGAGCTCCATGGCTTTAGGATCAATAGGCATGCTCAACACATCGACAAAAGCAAATCCAAGCTGCTCGCTTAAAGTTTTTGCGATTTGCTCCTCAGAAACAAATCCCCGGCTGACAAGGATTTCACCAAAAAATTTCCCTGTGAGTTTCTGACCGCCAAGGGCCTGCTCGAGTTGATCAGAATTGATCAAACCTTTTTCAATGAGGATTTGCCCGAGCTTTTTTTGTTCCATAATTAAATTTTATCCGCGAAAAACTTTGATCAAGTTAAAAATTGGAAGAAGGACCGAAAGCGCAATAAAAGCAACCATGAGACCCATTCCTAAAAGCATGAACGGTTCCAGAAGCGAAGTAAGATTTTTGATTGCATACTCAATTTCCGGATCATAAAAATTTGAGACTTCACTCAGCATCTCGTCAATTTTACCGGTCTTTTCGCCAATCGCAATCATTTGTACGACCATCGGGGAAAAAACACCGCTCGCTCGAAACGGGTCTACAAGGGAACTTCCACCTGTAATGGCATCGCGAATATCCCTAATAGTTTTTCGAATCACTTCATTTGAAACAACCTTTTCCACCACCCCAAAACCCTGCAAAATAGGAACACCCACGGCTGTGAGCGTCGAAAGCGATCTCGCTAAACGAGAAATTTGCACCTTGGTGTAAAGAGGACCCATGACGGGCAGTTTCATTAGCAGTTTATGAAATTTGTATCGACCTTGTTCAGAACTGATGTAACGCTTAAACGATATATATCCTCCAACGCAACCAATCACAACTGCCCACCAAAACTTTTTAAAAAACCAACTCATGGTAAGAACTATCTGAGTCGGGAGCGGAAGAGCAGCATCAGAGGCCTTGAAAACCATAGCAAATTTCGGGATCACACTAACCATAATAAAATTGACCATCAAGATCGCGAGCACGAGAAGGACTATCGGATAAGTCAGCGCAGATCGAATCCGCGAATAGATCTCCATTTCCTGTGTGGAAAGCGAGGCTAATCGGTCGAGCACCTGATCCAGCACACCGCCTGTTTCTCCCACTTGAATCATGCAAACAAAGAGCTCAGAAAATATTTTTGGATATTTTGAAAGGGCTGCCGAGAAACTTTCTCCGTTTTGAACCTCATCACGAATATTCTCAAGCACGATCTTAAACTTGCGATTCGTGCACTGATCAACAATTGTGCTCAAACTAGGTAGCAGCGGCATGCCGGATCTGATAAGTGTCGCCATCTGCCGTGTAAACAAAATGACTTCCTGCTTATCAAGCTTTTGAAACGACTCCATCAAATCTTCGACACGGCCGAGCATCGCACTATGCTCCTTGATTTCCAGCACGCTGTAGCCCATGCGCTCAAGATGCTCCATAGCTTTTTCCTGGGAATCAAGGTCAAGGATGCCGCTCAGAGGCTCTCCTTGTTTTGTAACTGCCCTGTATTCTAATTTCATGGGAGGTTCCCGCAGATCAGGATCACTTGGATTTTCGGATTCATGTCGGATGAAGGACGCATCAACTTCAGGCCTCACTCAGGATGAATGTCATCCCGTTTTTTTGGATGCTTCCAAATCTCGATAGGCTTTTTTGGCAAGAACAGAAAAACGACTGTGCGGATAATCCGTGGCACATGCCAGGAAATTCTTCATGGCTTTTTTAGTATCCTTGTAATAATCACGGTAAATACAGGCGGCCCTGTAGCGCGCTTCGGGCGCTCGAACACACTCCGGAAACTCCAGAAAAATCAGCTGATAATGGCTGAGAGCTTGTGCCTTTTCATGAACCTCGTCTTTACTCTTACTTTCAACCCCACGCCCCACATCAAGGGCACGAGCCTTTTGAAAGATGCGATCCACCATGTTGAGTTTGCTGGTTTCTGTAAGAAGCACATAATCATCTTCTTCATCTTTTTTCTTCAACAGCTTTTGTTCTTCACGAGAGTAAAGAATTTTAGGAGTAATAAAAACCGCAAGTTCAGTTTGAGATTTCGAGGAACTATCTCGTCCAAATAACAAACCGATGATGGGAAGCTTTCCAAAAAATGGAAGATCTTCCTTGGTAATCGTGTCTTCCTGCTTGATTAAACCGCCAATCACCAGTGTTTCATTCTCTTTAACTCGAACCGTCGTATCCGCTTCTCGGGTTTTGATACGAGGGCCAGCATCTAACTTCTCCTCCACAGAAGAAACTTCCGGATGGATATAAAGTGTGATGTATCCATCATCATTAATTTGTGGGTTCACTCGCAAAGTTGTTCCCACATCCACAAATTTTGTAGTCTCAGTGGTACCAGTGGTCGTTTGAGTTCTTTCTTTATAAGGATAGCGTTCACCAATAACAATCCGCGCTTCCTGTCCATTCAAAACCGCAATGGATGGTGACGCCAGCAAATTAGCCTTTCCATCACGAATCAAAGCATCGACCGAGCCGCTAAAATTTGCATTTTTTAAATCCAGAGCATCCAAAGTTAATTGGCCGGTATCCAAAGTGGAATCCGTCGAAGTCATATTGAAACTGCCAGTTAGAGCTTCCTGATCCTTGGTCAATCGATCAAAAAGGCCACCCTTTTTAGGCTGGTAATCATAATTCCATTGAAGTCCAAGCGCTGAAAGATCCGTGCTGGTAATGTCCACAATCTTTGCCTCAATTAAAATCTGACGCGGCGCCGTATCCACTTTTTTAATCAGGTCTTTTATTTTGACAAGATTGGTTGGAAAGTCCGTAACCACCAAACTGTTAGCTGCCTCATTGAGCCGTATATCCCCTTTTGATGATAGAAGTTTTTTCGCAATCCCGGATGCCGCATCCGCTTTAATGTATTTGAGCATGATAACATCGGTAGACTGTTCGACTTGATTGGGGTCGCCAGTGGAAACATAAATAACGCCTTCACGCTTTGAATAAGTAAGACCATTCACTTTAAGGATGGCATCCAGCGCTTGTTCCACCGACACGTTGCCCAAGTTAATCGAGACTTTCCCTTTAATATCCGGCGCGGTCACAATATTAAGCTTATGAGCCCAGGACAAAGACCTTAAAACACTGGCTAGATCAACATCCTTATATTCAACACTGATTTTTTTCTTCAGGATATCATCGAGAGATCCTCTGGCCATATCAGACCCCGCCTGTTCAGAGACTTCCTCTGAAGACGCAGCTTTGGGATCTCCTAAAAGAGAGTTTGAAGAGGTGGAAACTGTCACTTGAGCAGATGCACTGCAAGGAAGCGAAAGATCTGAAATAAAAATAAAGACAATGAGGGCCGAGATAATTCGAACAATCAATCTATGAGGATTGACGGGATGACGAACCGCTACCGTCTCCACTACCTTCATCTCCTTGTGAAATTCTTAGGTGGTATTCACTTATATCATCGGCCAAGATCACTTCATTCTGGAGAATTTCTTTTATCATCATCCCTTCCACTTCTCCGCCCTCTTGATAGACGTTTCCATTAATTATGGCCACGGAATCATCTCCATTATAGGTAATTCCCTCAACTTTTAGGTTAATCTTCTTTTTAGGCACTTTTCTTCCGCTCCCGCCTTCAGGAACTAAAATATCCCGCTTTGAGGCCTCAAACGCGCCTGGTTTTGGAGTTAAGGCCTTGAACCCTCCTCCAACACCATTTTGTTTCAGAAGCGAGGAAACCACTAGCTTAACAGGCATGCCCAGCGCAGTTTCTTCAGCCTTACCCGATTTATCCTCTTGAATATCAATGCTCTCAACTTGAATTTGAGGCGAAATCGACTCGATCTTCCATAGGACATCTAAAATCTCGGGAAATGTCCCACGGAGCATCATTTCAAAAAAGATCCTCTGATAAGGATCTTCGAGAACCGTTTTTTGGCGAATCGAAGCAAGTTTAGATGGCGGCACCATCTTTGAAATTTCTTGGATCATCACCTGAGCGTCAATCGCTGCCGGGATATCTTTTTCAAAGCCTTCGATTTGCTGCCGCAAAACCTCCACTTGTTTTTGAGCTGCAAGAATCCGCCCCTGCTGTTCCTGAACAATAGGATCTTTTTGACGCAGATTTTTCATCTGTTTTTCCATCTTGATCACTTCCTGATGGAAATCATGAATTTTTCGTTCCGCGGGCCGGTACACAACATTAAAATAGAGAAATACCAAAAGCGCTGCGCCTAAAAGCACCATCCCGGTTTGCTCGCGCGAACTGATTTTTTTAGGCATCATGAGTCACCAGCTGAACTTTTACTTTGAAATCAAATTCCGGTAATTTATCCTTCTGAGCATATTCAAAAACTGGATTCAGAAAGAGATCGTCGGATTTCTTAAGCTCATCAATAAAATTTAATATTGAAACCGTATCAGGCGCAGCCCCCTTAAGCTCGAGCGATTTCTGCGAGTACGAAAGGGTTTTAATCCAAATCCCTTTAGGTAAAATCATCGCGAGTTTGTTCAGTGATTTGGATAGCTTTTTCTTTCCTTGAAGCGAGTCTCCTAGAAGCTCTTTCCGTGCTTCAAGGTTTGCTTTTTTATCCATCATCTGCTTTTCAATTTCGGCGGCTTTTAACTTATCAAACTGGAATTTCCCAACTTCCTTGCGTGCCTCTTTCAACTTATCGCGGACTTGCTGAGTCTGAATTTCAGCAATTTTAACCCTTATGATTTGAGGTGAAATCACCACCGCTAAAAGAGTCAACAAAATCGCTGCAGTTATCTTTGGTTTTGCCTTTGCCGCAAGAAAGAGATCATTAGCGGTTTTCTTCTCAGGCTTCATGATTAAATTACGCTGCTGAATCCGAGAAGACGTCCCGGATAAAGCCAAAGCACAAGCCGCGCCGAAGACCCAAGGGCTTTTAATTTCACGCGCGTGACTAGAGAGCACATCTTCGGAAACCTTCATCCCGGTAAAAGGATTTACAGTTTCCACTTTGACTCCCAGACGCTCGGATAAATAGAGATCAAGCCCTTTGAGGCCAGCGGATCCCCCTGTCAGATAAATCCGATTAAAATTAGGAAAAGTTGATTGACTGATTTGATAAGAGAAATGTTTGTAGGAGTGTTCAATATCTATCACTAGATTTTCCAGCAGAGAAACCAGGCTTTGACGGATTTTTTTTGCCATGTCCTGGTAAGCACTTTTCACTTCCTTGGACGGAGCATCCTCAGGCGGATTAATTTTTAAAGACGCCTGATTTTCCTCAAAAAGAATGCCGTACTCGAGCTTCAGATCTTCGGCGCGGCTTTCCTCGGTTTGACAAAACTGAGCAATTTGACGGGTCATTTGATTCCCTGTCACGGAAAGATTTCGCACGAAACAAACCGATCCGCCCTTTTCTACACACATCGTGCTTTCATCAGCGCCAATATCAAGCCAAATTGCAACTTCATCCGATCGAGATTCGCCAAAAACCTCTTTACCTTTTAAATTGAGTAAACTGATCGGGGCGATTTCGATTGAATGCGGAAACATGCCGCACTCTTTAAGCAGAGCGAGTCTCTCCCCTACAATTTGCTGGGGCACGCAAAAGACAAGGAGTTTGAATCCCGTAGGTTTTCCCGCTGCATCAAGAGTCACATCCCAAGGGATCCAGCTAAAGGTGAGTGCTGTGGCATCAAGATTAAAGGGTTTGACCTGATTGATTTTTAAGCGGATCGCTTCCTTAAGCTCTTCATCATTCATGCGGGGAAAAGCAAGATTCAGATAAACCGCTTCTTTGCCAGAAAGCGAAAGGACAAATCGACCTTTGTCCCCGTGTCGACTCAGGATTTTTCGAAGTGCGTGTCTTTCCTGTTCGAGGCGCGCGTTTAAAGAAAGAGTGTCATACTTTTGCTCATCCATATTAATGAGCTGAATGTCTCCGCGAGAGGTTCTCGCCAGGTGAACCCATTTAACGCCTGAAGAACCAAATTCAATGCCGTGGTAGGAATCCAAAAGAAGCTGAGCCAGTTCAGGTTGCTTTTGAGACAGCACTCTCCCCGGGAATTTAAAATGGGTAAAGAGTCCGGATATCCGTTCTTTCGAGGGACCTTCGCGGTCAAATACCTGCTTGACGATATTATCGGATTTTTTCTTATCCCCCATGATATCCGCTTCTAAGTAGGCTGTGCCCGAAAATCACAGAATTGATGGAGCAAGTTTATAGCCCGAGATTCTTAAACAAAACTGCTATGTATCAGCGATCCGGGTTTAGTAACGCCGTATCAGTTCACGCGAAGGAATCTCAAATAACTCCGCTTGATACCGGCACGCTTCAATCACTTCTTGGGTAAGTTCATCGTAATCCTTGGCGCCTTTAGATCCTGAGGCAAAATCCTGGATGGCTTTCCCAGATGCCGTTGCTTCGACGAGAGCCATGTTCATACGAATCACTGTGTCGAAAACCTTCTCCTCAAAATAATCTTTGAGTTGTAAAGCTACCCTGCGGCACATTTTAGCACGGGTATCGAAGATCGTGGTAAGAATTCCTAGGACTTGAAGCTCTGGATTAACCCGGTCCTTGACCAGCCGGATGGTTGAAAAAAGTTCTTTCATCCCTTCGAGAGAAAAATAGTGAGCCTGAACCGGAATAAGGATATTCTGAGCCACAGCAAGCCCATTGATCGTGATCAAATTGAGAGATGGGGAGCAATCAATCAAGATATAATCGTAACTTCTCCCCCGCTTGGTGTTGAGCATCTTGTAAACCGCTGTTCGAAGCAAGCCTTCACGCCCCAGAAGATCTGCGATTTCAAGCTGAGCTCCGGTGAGCAAATTCGTGGCAGGCGCGATATCAAGGTTCTCCAGATAAGTGGGGAGAATAACCTGATCCAAATCCGCACTGCGCACAAGCACATCATAAATGGATTGGGTCAAACTATGAGGCTCAATGCCAATCCCAAGAGACGCGTGACACTGAGGATCCAGATCCATAATCAAAACACGGTGACCTTTTTTCGCAAGTCCGGCCGCAAGATTGATGCAAGTCGTTGTCTTCCCGCATCCACCCTTTTGATTCACCACAGCAATAATATGAGTTCTTTTTCGCGGCGTTCCTGAAAGGATGTCATGTCCAAGCTCAAGCCGGTCGAGGTCATTTTGCAGGCGGGGCTTCTTCTTAAAAAGTGAACGAAAATCATCAAGCATGTTCATTCTCCGTAAATATCCATCGAACACTTCCCCACGAAGCATTCTCAGGCTTGTTGTCTGGGATGAAGGGACTCGCCACCCCTTCTTCTATCTTGATTAATTTTCGGCACTTAGAGAATTTTCTGAAGCAATTTAGAGGCTCTTTTTTTTGCAAGTTATCTTGAAAATTCAGCGATGACAACTGAATTTTCAAGTTAGGATAAACCGGCTCTCCGGAGACAGCAATTTGGTACTTCTCTTAACAATAGCCAAATAAAGCAAGCCCAAGACTCTGAACTTCAATCAAAGGATCTAAGTAAAACTTTTTGATCTCTGAAGAAACGTCTCGAGCCGTTCCGCCGATGGAATGGGCGGGACGAGCGAGAGCCGAATGAGCCACGCTCAAACCGGAGTCAATCCCCGCGGGGCGAATGATTTCGGAAGAGATCAAAAGTTTTATCTTACTCGTTCAGATAGCTGAATAAGCACTACTAATTTTGCACGGAAGTTAGGTTTAGGCGGAAACGGAGAGGGCGCGCTCGGAAATGGCTTCCTGAATGCGGGCCGCTGCCACGGAAAGCCGAGGAATCCCCGTGCTACCGCTAGCTGCTCCGGCGCCTCGGTTCATGCCCACCAAAGTCTCATACGGATACTTGAGTTGAGACGCGATCACAAGCAGGAGCGTCATTCGAATCTGCTGAGCAGGCGCCATGCGCTTCAGGTCCTGTTCAGATTCAAGCAATAGGAAATTTAAATTTTCAAGCTGCTGTTTATCCAAACCTGAGGCCAAACGAATTTCGTTTCTCCACACAGCAGGTTCACGGCCGGAAATCAGAGCAGCCACTCCGCCCTTTTTCTTTTGAGCCAAAATCACGACATCCGTGACCGCAGGTTTCATCGCAACTTGATCAGGGAAGAGCCGCGCCGCGCGTTCCCACCTTCCGTCGCGCGTGATCACAGAACCGGAGAGAACGACACTGGCACTTTCGGTTTGTTTCATTTGTTCATCAATGGGTTTACCCACAAGAAGAGAAATCGCAAGACGCACATCCACGGGCGCAATTTCAAAATCTACAGAAGGCATGAGGCTTTGCATTAAGGTCCGCGCATAATTTTTGTCTGCAAGTCTTCCGGCAATCAGATCATCTCCAATTTTCCCAAGATCATTTGCGATTTGAGGCGCTCCGATCTTGAGAAGAGTTTCAATATTTTTGATCGCACTTCCAAATCGAAGTTCGGGATAAACCCTTTGGGCTTCCTTCATATCTTTGAGCGTGGTCGGATAGACCAAAATCTCGTGCAAGCGGTCGGCCATAGCATCCCGCACTTCCTGTCGGACAATTGGGCTCAAAAACTCTCGAATCGGCTGCTCAAAAAGATTGTGTCGTTCTTCGTGGAGCATCCAGATCCGGACATGAGCAGCTGCAAGTTCCTCCGCGCGGTCGGCATTGCGAGCCAAGCCTTGATAGAGGTCCAGCAGATCAAGAATTTTTTCAGCACTCAAAGTAATAATCGTTTCCTTGTTGCGCGCCACCACAGTTCGCGCATAACTCACGGCACGCGGATTGGCGGTAAAGTAAGGATCATTTTTCTGACCGCCCACTCCATAAACCAAATGGTTCATGCCGCGGCCCGCATCGATCAGAAGTAACGGTTCGCTTGAATCCACTCGATGTGAAAAACTTCGCGTAAGCACTCGGATCACTTTTTCGCGCTTCCTAACCGGAAGATCTGTGAGTCCTCTTACTTTCGATTCCAAAACTTTTCGAATCTGCGCAAGATCTTCTTGATCAATCGCTGCTGCCGGCACTTGCCGCAGCTCAGATCTTGGCTCCTCATCTGTCTCGTCTGGATTAGGATTCGTGTTTGGCTGAGACGGACCAGCTGATGCCTGAGGCGGAGGAAGTACTGTCGGCGGATTTGCTGGAGTTTCAGGTGCCACTGGCGCCTCTGGTTCTTTAGGCGGAGGAATTCCAGCCGCTGCAGGCTTGTGTGGTTCTTGCGGCACAGGAACTTCCGCCTTCACTTCGCTTTCAGGCTTCGCAGATGGTTCAGGTGCAGCAGCAGGCGCAGGAGCAGCCTTCGCTTCCTTCGGTTTAGTTATTTCTTTATGTTCCGCAAGGGCTGTGAGATTGGCATCAAGTTTTGAAAAATCAAACGCCATATGTGACAAATACTTCTGCATGATCGCAGCTAAACGCTTCAATGGATCCGAGTTGATCCCCTCTTTTTTAGCCTCTTGATGGAGCGACTCGATCACTCCCCAGGGCATTAATTCCACGAGAACACGCAGCGGCTTAGGATGTCCGCCAAGCTTCGGAGTGATAAACATTAATCTAACCTCATTCCCTGCTTTCATCGCCTCAATGGCCATCTCATTAACCTTAGCCATCTCTCCATCTGCGTATTTATCACTATAAAGTTTCCAAGTTCCGCCTTCCCAAATATAAATTCCGGGTTCGTATTTACTCTCATCAAGCTCTTGGTACCTTGTCACTCCTAATTCATGAATGATTCGCAGATCTTTGGATTGCCAGACACCGTCGGCATTCGCATCAAAAAGCGAAGGAATCACGGAATAACCGCCGTGCTTGGGATGGTTATGCAGCATAAACGCCAATTTTTCTCCAATCGATTCCGTTCCCGTAAAGCGCATTCCGACCGCCATGTAATAACCAGGAAATTCCGCTGTTCCCGGTTTGAAAGTCGAAAACTCAAAAGGAAGGCGCGAGTGCTGCAAAGTTGCTCCTAAATCAATGGAACTTTCATCAATCTTAAGATAAAGAGGTCCAGATTTACGCGATAATTTAATTTTTCCATCAAGCACATCTTTGATATTCACAGGCGCGGAACCTTCTGCAGGACCATAATGCTTTTGGACATAGCGACCCACAACCGGATTCTTTGGCGCTTCCCAGAAAAGCATGTTCAGAGCTCGCGCAGCAAACTCTTCGTGCCGACGATACTTTTTAACTAAATCGGCTAATTGCTGTTTTCGAGAAAATCCATCGAGCCATGTTTGTATTTCAGGAGCAAATCGGGTCATTTCTTCAAGTTGAGCATGTTCTACCAATAAAGATTCCAGTAATGCATCGGCATTCTCAGCTGTAACGGGCTGCTCCGGAGATTCTCCATAATAAAGACGCATCAGATTGGGACTTCTCTTTTCTAAAAATGCTTTTATCCGATCATCTCTCTCCTCTGCCCTAACCTCCCCTTCAGCTTGAGTTCCAAAGAGAGCATTTACTTCAGCAACAAGATCCTGATTAAGATAAGTTCGCAAAGTGTCAATAAACTGATCCACCAGCTGGATGGGACGATCATCCGCATCGGTGGCTCGATTTTGTAAAGCTCTAAAGAAAGCGTGAACGGCTCCTTGAAAGGTATGACTATCAAATTGCTCGTGAATTTCTTCGACGACTTCTCGAACTTTAGTCTTGGCCGCCTCTAAACCTTGACCGTTTAAAACTAACATCACGTCATCTGCTTTTTTGCTGCCAAATGGTTCTGGTCGAGTTCCGTCGGCGAGCATTGCAAAATCAGAGTTGGCTTCAGCCTTGGTTTTGAGATCTAAAATTTCCGTCGGTGAAAGCGTGTGCCAGGCCCAAAGATCCTTAGCATCGCTGGTATTTCTCACAATATTGAGAACAAGCCCCCAATCTTGAAGCACAGAGTGAAGATAAATCATGGCGTAGAGCATTTCTTCCATGCCGGATTCAGGAAGATTGAATCTCTTTTCATAAGAAATATATTTGTTGATGATGACTTGAATACTGTAGTTTTGTCCCGATTCAAGGTCGTGCGTGCGCGCTACTTCCTGTGCCATAAAGGTCATGATTTCTTCAAGCGGAATATCACTATTCGCATTTCCAATCCACGGCCTTGGGAAAATCAGATGCTGCTCTTCGTGAATTTCTGATTGATTTAACCACGGAGCCGCAATCGCAAAAAGACCGGTCTTGGCAAAAAGCCGGTCCTGAGGCTTCGAGGTTATTTTCACTCCTTTAGGTTCCTGACCAAAATCGCCGGCGATGAAGGCACTGGTTCCTTCACGACGAGCCCAATCGTTGCGAATGCGCTGCCAGAACGGAGATAGCTTTTCCGCAGAGTCTCCGTGAAAAATCAGCATGGGGATCGGATGATCACGATATCCATTTCGTTCTTTCCATTCAGAATTAGCGATGGCTTCAGCCTCTTCATCTTTGAAACCCTGAGCTTTGAGCGCTTGAACTCTTTCGAAAATAACCGGGAGATCGGCAATTTGTGAACCTGGACGAAATTCAAAAACGATTCCGCCTTTCTCACCATCCTCTAGCAATCCTTCCAATGTACTGACAAAACCATCTCGGTCTTCCGGATCGAGTCGTGCATCTCCTTGACAGGCTAAAAGTTCATCGGCTAAAAGATTCGCCGCTGCTTTGAAGTTTTTATTCTTTAGATATTCCACCAGTTTGGAATTCGTCGACAAATATTTGAAACGTAAATACTGGAAAAGATCCCACTCACCGGCCTTGGCACGAAGATAATTTAAATCGCTATCCGTAACCACACCATTGAGCTTGCTTAGTAGCTGAGTTCGACTGGTTGGATCAGAAAACATAAGCGAAATTTCTTTGAGTTTCACTAAAGCTTTAAAAGCCGCGTGTTCTTCCAGCTTCTCTCTGGCCTCAGGAGCCTTAATCGTCTCTTCAAAAAATTTGACGACGTCCGCTGTCGTTCGCGCTCCCGCATCCTCAAAGAGCCAGGCGTAAAACGCTTCCTTAGGATCTTTGGCATACTTTGGATTCTTCGTAACAAAGAGCTGCAGGCTTTGTTTGATCTGAGCATCCTCTTTAATGAGATCAAAAAGCTCTTTGATCAAGGATTTGGGCGAATCGTGGAGCAGCTTCAAAAGATCTGCGTGAGCAGGATTTTTTGGATCCACCTGCGAAAGATCGGTAATTCCAAATTTAATTTCTAGAGCAGCCATCATCACGGCTTCGAATTCGCGAGAGTCAATTTGAAGTTTTTGAACAGCCTTGATCATTTGTTCAAAAGTATGATTGCCCGTTCGAGTCGTTTGCATCATCTTTTTCGCGATCTCGGCATGGCGGAACCAGCTGCGAAGCTCAGTCAAAACTTTCTCAATCGCCGTTCTTTCAAAATGAATCATCGATGTGCTGTTAGCTATAAGTTGACGAACGATATTTTCCAGGATCGTAAAGGCTTGAATGTCGGAAAGCCCGGACTGAACCTTACGAAACTCACGCATAAAGGCTTCGCGCAAGCTTGAAGGAAGTGCCATGAGGAGCGACTGGATCAAGGCCAGTTTGTACGGTGTCATCTGTCTCAAATTGTTTCGGATTCTTTCTTCTTCGGTTGGATCGGGCCGATCGAGTTCAATCGCCCTTGCGATTTCAAGCAGATAAAGCACGTCTTGCCGATCCATTCCTCTAAATTCCGTGAGATTAATATTTCCGACATTTCCTTGTTCGTGCATCACAAATGAACCAAGCGCTTGGGTGCGGTCACGGTCCATGATCTGAATTTGAAGATCACCGTTCGCATCAAAATCAGGCTGGGCATTGACGGGAAGAACAAAGTTTTGGTCTTCATAAAGGTAGGACCGCCCCTCCCGATTAGGCTCTCCAGCCAGTGATCCAGGTCGGACAATCATTCCAGGATTTCCGTTTTCACTTCCGAGAATATCCCGAGCCATGATGGTTCGAACAGTTCGGTTGGCGCCGTAAAGAACAAAGGCTTGACCGGAGTGAATTTCATCCAGATCTGTTCCCACAGAAGCCAAGGTTTCACCCAAAGCGCTCACTTGGACTCCGACACTGAAAACGGTATTGGTTCGAGTGTGATGAATTTTCTGCACGCGTCCGTATTGGCCAACCACGTTATCTAAAATGGCTTCCTGATCCCCTTTGAATCGATACGAAAAAACTTTTCCTTCTTGATTACTAAATCCGGTTTCCATTTGATCGGGCGAAAGAGCAACATCAAACTGGCCCACATCTTTCTTTGACGCATCGAGAATACGAACTCGAATTCGCCACACCCCTGCCTGCGTCCCCACTTCAACTTTAGCGTATTCATAATTCATTTGACTAAGATCTATTTTTTGGCGGATCTTGCCGCTTGGATTTTGGATAACAAGCGTTTTGTTTTCGCCAAAACTTGTTAATGCCTCCACCATCGCCGCTCGAATTTCGGCAGGATTTCGCTCGCTGAATGAGAGGATTTGTAACAACTCGAGGGCTATTCTCAAACTATCGACTTCAAATGCTCTCCCGCCCGTCTTGCTCCAAATCAAGGTGCGAATATTCTGAACAAACTCGTTGAGTGCGCGCATCGACTGATCAAGATTGAACGGAAGCTGTTCTCGTTTATTTTTTCCTGATGATGTATCTCGAACAACCCGTACATTATCCTTTTGAAAACGTCGATACAGGGCGTAAGTTTCTTCCAAACTTTGGACCCGCAGATTTAGTGTTGTATCTTCACGAATTACCCCATGCAATTTCAAAATCGTGCGCATTTCATCCACTGATAACTGATAATGGAAAAAGAGTTTAATGACTTCACTTCGCGCAAGCCCTAAGCGAGTAAGATCGACTCCGGCTAGAACTTGTTGCATCGTTCGAAGAGGTTGGACAAAAGCTTGTTCAAGGCTGATCATTCCTAGAGCATCACGTCCAACATTGGATTTTTCTTCATCCTTAGGAAGATGCAGAAGAGCATCTGTCGCAGCAATGGCGGCAAGATCCGACCAATCTCCGATGGAGTGTTCTAAGGTAAGAATCGTCCTGATATCTTGAGGCACAAAATCTGTAACGTTACTACGCTGAGCCATGGGTGTAGCCGGTCCAACGACGGGCACGTGTGCAGCTGCCCATTGATTTTGATAGAGAATTTCTGCGCCGCGAGTTCTCAGAGTTTGGAGAATCGCAAATCTCGCGGGATCGACGTAGCCGCGTGCTTCACTTGAAGCAATAAGTGCGAGTCCAAAGATTCGATTCATTCTGAGCGTTGCATTTCGGACGGATTCGACGGCAATTCTTTGCTCGTTTGCTTCTCGATTCACCTCAAGGTCTTGCTCAACTATTTGTTTAACGCGCGCTTGAAATTCTGCATTTTCCTTAACCTGAGCAGATTCAAAATCCACACCCGGGAATTCTCGTGCCTTGATTTCTTTTACGATCTGCTCTTGAACCGCATTTTGATCTTCTTTAAATAACTCCTGATGCGTTCTCAGTCCAAGCCAAACGTTGGTTAAACTAATTTGAGAAGCTTCCTCTTCACTCAAGGTAAAGGGAATATCCTGTTCGCGAATATCTTTTTCTTCTCGCCGAGAAGTCGTGGCATGCATGGGATACGGAGGAAGCTGATACGTAGGAGCAAAACTATTCCTGAAAGCATCCATGACTCTTTCGTACGCCTTAAATTTAGAAAGCATCTTGGCTGAATCTTCCGAAAGGCCCGCGATACTGAGCGCACCCATTCCGCTCAGACCAAGTCGGCTAATCAATATTCTGGTTTTTCCTTCCTGAGAGCTTTCCTTATCCATTTCAAGCAGCGTTTGCTCCCACAAACTTGGATTTTCCACGCCCATTTTCTTTCCGTACTGCGCAATAAATTCGCGAGCAGCTGATACGCGCATAGCGCGGCGCAGAGCCGCTCGGTCTTCAAGCGAAAGATTAAGGGTTGTTAGAAGCGCTTCTACCTGCAAAATGACTTGCACTTTTTCTTCGTCGCTAAAAATGGCGGCAAGACCCGAACCTGTCTTATCTTCTGGATTTGCCGGAAGATTTTGGATTGCAAGACCTCCACCCTTGATCGTAGCCTCAAAATCAATCTTAATCGAAATGCTGCCGTCCCGGTTCAAGGTCAAAATTTGATCTTTAAACCGCTCCAGCACCGCGCGATCGTGCGCGCTGAGCGCACTGTAATTAATATCTTGGTCATAATATTTTCCTTTAGAAATCTTCACCGACTCGCCCACCTTGAGTTGGTCTTTAACCCTTGGATTCGAGCTCATAAAATTTCCGGTTTCCTCGTGAGTCAAATGAGCTTCGGTCCTGACCGCGGCAAGGCTTCCTTCTGACTCTTGAGGCACTAGTCGAGTATCTGAGGGAAGAATATCGATTCCGAAATTTTTAGCGATGGCAATCAAACTGTGCGCACGCGCTAGCGAATCAGTTGGAAGCGATCCCTGAAAAATATTTCGGAAAGCCGGATTTTTGGGATCTAACGCCTGCGATTCAAAATAAAGGAGTTCGTTATTGACCACATTCGCAAAATCAAGACCTCGCTGAACAATCGCTTTGACTGAGTCACTGAGCTTGGATCCCTTTCCTTCCAAGAAGGCCTTGAAAACACGCGCCGTGGTTTTGGCACGCTCCTGAGTGACGCCGCGTACGTGCGCATCTCCGTCATGAAAATTTTCATCTTGATCAAGACCAATATCGCTCTTCAAGTGCCGGTGAATTTCAAGCGCTAATTCTTCGAGCAAGCGGCGGTCTTCGGTTTTCCCCAATTTACCTGCCATGATGTAAGCTTCTTTTGCAGGATGCACGAGCAAGGTAAAGGTCCAAAGCTGATGAACAAGTGATTTTGCAGTTTCGCTGACCGCCTCCGCGTTATTCAGGGCCAAATTCAAAATCGCGAGATCTTCTTTACCGCGCGGCAACGCTTTAAGTCCTTCGTAACCTTTTTCATGCAGATCTTTCAAAATATCTACGATGGTTCGAGGTTTGGTTCCATCTCGCGGATCAAAATTAAGAATTTTTCCGTCCTTGACCCAGTACTGAAGTCCCTGACTCGCCAAGTTATCCCCTAATCTTCTTTGAAAATATTTTCTCCATTCATTAAATAAATCCCTAGCCTCTTCCCCGCTCTTATTTTCAAACCGGCTCAGTCGAGCTGCCAATTCCGTACCTTCATAAAAGAGAACCGCGTGACTGACAAATCGCTCGCCCGATTCGTAACGACCCACCGGTCTCCCTACAGTGCGGCCCACACGCCCCATGCTCTGCAGGGCCTGAGTTTCAGGAATCTTTTGATCAAAAAGCAGGAAGACAGCTTCGGTTTGATAATCGATACCGGTGAGACCGCGTTGATTGGTTAAAAGAAGCGCGGTGTTATCTCGCTCTCCTTTTGAAGCGCGAAAGCCTGCATCCATCCAATCCTTAGCCTTGGTAACATCATCGTCCTCAGTACGGCTATCAATCACCTTGATATCCTTCATACCAGCCTCTTCCAAAATCGCCCTCACCCAGGAAATTTGGATATCACCTTCAAGACCCACGATCGCCGCAGTTTCGATCCCGTCTCTAAATTTGTTCGAATCCTTACCATTCGCATCACGACGAGCTGCGGCATCAGATTCAAATCCCCTCATCTGCTCGTCAGTGA
>CAZOOM010000044.1:0-21311 GCA_964581425.1 uncultured bacterium
CATGCCGGAAAAAAAAGCAATCGTGACAGATAATGACGATGCAAGACCAATCCCACTCAGACCATCCGCAAGCATTACTACTAAAATCGCGCGTGCTGGTGTGGGCAGCCACCGAAAGAATCCTTTTTCAATAGGACTGGAATTGATATTGAAATGGGCTAAGCGCCAAACTCCAGCTGCAAGATAAAGAAATACAGCGGCCATGGTCCAGAATTGCACCGGATAGGGCCAGCTCACAAGCACATAGAGTGCAGGAGCGACCACAAAAGAAACAACATCCCCGAGGGAATCCAGTTCTTTGCCCAACTCACTTGTGACTTTGAAAATGCGAGCAATATTCCCATCGAGTGAATCAAAAACCAATGCAAGGGCCATCAGCCAAACAGATTCCTCAAACCTTCTTTCACCGATTCTATAAATCGCCAAAAATCCAAATAAAAAATTAAGAAAAGTAACCATGTGAGGAATAAGTGACAACATCATATAAGCCAATCTCCTAAAATCGTTTGCCCAACTTCAACGCGGTCACCGACTCTTACTTTTGGTTGGAAACATCGCTTAGGGAGAAAACACTCAACACGGGAGCCATAACAAATAATGCCCAGTTTTTGGCTTTGAGTTATTGTCTGGCCTATTTCAACATCCCAATATATTTTACGGGCAATAGCACCCGAAATTTGACGTACAAGAATTTTATCCCTTCCCTTGCTTACACCGATCGCATTAGATTCATTTTGAGCCGAGGATTCTTTTCGCATCGCATTCAAGAATTTCCCCGGCTGATAATTCAGGTAATCAATCACACCCTCGATTGGGCTTCGTTGAATATGAACATCAAAGACAGAAAGAAAAATCCCCACTCGAACGGATGGCTCATTGAGGAATGAGGTTTCAAGGACTTCATCCACATCTGTGACACGCCCGGAGGCAGGTGAGCGAGGATTCATGTCGCTGTGAATTTGAACTCCAGGAACGCGAAAAAACGCAAAATGGCACAAAATGAGAACCAACATCCATAATGACGCCTTAAAAGCGAGAAATAACCCTGCTAAAATGAGAAGAAAAACAAGGCGAGACCCTGACCATGCGCGAGGATCAATCGCAAAAGATTGTTTTTGAATGGATCGGTTGGAAATCATTCCCTCAGCTCATGTGTTTGGTGAAGGAAGAAGTATATCTTGTTTGAAGCATTCCCCAAAGATTTTTTTCGTATCAAAATATAAATAACGCTATTGAGTTAACAAGATCGCTGAAACCTTCATCAGAACTTGAACGGACCGAGCAAATAAATTTACCTTGAGGAGCCTTTGTTGTTTTTGGTAAGAATCTTTGAGAATGAAAAAAACATAAGAACACTAATGCATCCCCAGCTTAAAAGTAAAAAGATCCAGCCCTGAAATGTCATTTAGGCACTCGATGTTGAATAATGTGACGTCGCTGCCACGCGATCCGGACAAAAGCGATAGCACTTAGGAACATACCTATTAAAAGGAATCGAGCGAACCAAATGTAGGGATAATTTTCCTTTGGAACACCTTTCATCAAAACTACGCTGCTCCCGTTTTGCCAAGTCCAAACGCCCAAAAGAAGAATTAAATAAACCGGAGTGATGTATTTCATGATGAATAGAAAGAAACGTGGAATGGGGATATCCGCTCCTGACATCATTTCCTTCCACGCATTGCGCGCCCCGAAAATCCAAATAAAAAGAGTGACCTCCACAATCGCAAAAATCACCAGACCAAAAGTCCCGATCCAAAAATCCATTTCATCCAGAAAACCAAATTTAAGGAAAAAGATAACCGGCTGCATTAGAAAAAAGACAAGACCTCCAATAAGATAGGCCGCTTTTTTTCTTTCCATCTTGAACTCTTCCTGCAAAAAAGCCATGAGCGGCTGAGCCATAGCAACCGACGAAGTAATACCCGCCAAAAAAAGGAGAAAAAACCAGATGGTTCCAAAAAGCTGTCCCAGGGGCATTTTTTGAAAAATTACAGGTAGGGCAAAAAAACCGAGATCAAAAGCTCCGGCTTGAGCAATTTCCTTTGTTTGCGTTAAGCCGAAAAATGCGACCGTAACCGGAATCGCAATCGAGCCACCTAAAATCACCTCAGCAAATTCATTCGCCGAACTTGTTGCCAGACCCGAAAGGACCACATCATCTTTAGGTTTCAAATAACTCGCATAAGTTTGAATAGCACCAAAACCTAAACTCAAAGTAAAAAAAATCTGCCCTGTGGCTGCAAACCAGACTTTAGTGTCCAAAAGTGAGCGAAAATCAGGGTTCCAGATAAATCCTAGACCATTCCATACATTGCGATCAGGGAAATTTGGGTCAGGAGCACCCAAGGAAAAAACGCGAATCACCAAAATGATTCCAAAAACAAAAATCATAGGAAGCGCAATGTTGTTACACTTCTCTATCCCCTTAGATATTCCACGCGAAAGAATCCAGACGTTAAGGAAGAGCGTAATCACACAAAAAATATAGGCGGTACCAATACCATTAAAATATTGATTCACCGCTTTTCCCTGGTAGCCTGCAAGAAAATCAACCATACCCTGATGCGTCAAAACTCCAAAATATTTGCCGGTCAAGGAAAAGAAGCTATAGGCCAAAGTCCAGGATTCAATGTAGGTGTAATATACGACGAGAGCAAAAGGAATTCCGATTCCTATCGCCCCCAAATATTTGGAAACAGGGTGTTTCCACAGATAGTGGAACATTCCGGGCGTGGTTCCATGGCCGTATTTTCCTCCGAAACGTCCAATCCCCCATTCAATCCACATCAGAGGAATTCCTAAAAGCACAAAGGCCACAAAATACGGAATCATGAAGGCCCCGCCGCCATTACCAGCGCACTGAACCGGAAAACGAAGGAAATTCCCGAGACCGATAGCATTCCCCGCCATCGCGAGCACAAGACCAATGCGGGTCCCCCACTGTTCTCGAGATTTTTGACCAGATTCTTTCGACATCGCCTAGCAAAACTTTCGGTGAGACAATTATTTTAAATCAAATCAATGACTGCAACCGCATCCGCCTTTTTTACCACCCTGATCGTCTCCAGGCTTTTCCACACTGCAGCCGGATTTAGGAAATATTTTGCACAACGGACAAAATCCCGTCAGTGCCGCTAAAATCGGCAGCAAACCAATAGCTCCAAGCCAACTATGATAGGTAAAGCCAACACCGATGATGGAGAATCCTAGAAACACTCGCAGAGCACGAGATCTGGGGGTTAGATTTTTTGACATGTAACGCTCCTTTGGTTTGGTCTATTCTATTCAAAAAAAGGGATTCGGACTAGTATCCTTTTATACAAAGTTCAAAGTTAAAAATTCATACCTGAAGAATCATGCTTGTTTTCAAAATAAGCAATTTTTGCATCGATTTTTTTTGACAGCAAATCAGCAATCTCCATCAATCTCGTTGTGGGTACAGACCGGACCCTGGAATCCGCAGGTGCACGATCCAGGGTGTAAAGATGCACTGCTTCGGGGCGAATCTCCTGCACAACATTGAGCCACGACTCAAAATGAATGCCTGTAGAATTATCGACCGGAGAAGAAATAAAAAGACTTTGCAGGGTAAGAGTTGAAATTTTTTTTAGTCCGCGAATCATCTCATCCCAGCGAACTGAACCTAGAGGCTGGTTGATTTTTTGGTAGATCTCGGGATCCCCAGAATCCAATTTCATGTAGCGTTCATCAAAAAGCTCTAAGATTTTTCGGATGGGCTCGAGATGCACCCGTGAAGAATCTGAGAGAATTCCAATTTTTGCATTTGGAAAATAGCGGTCGCGAAGTCCCTTTACAAATTTCAAAATAAGCTCAAGCTCAGGATGCAAGGTGGGCTCACCATTCCCCGAGAAGGTAATCGTATCAATTTTTGTCTGTTTATCCGCAAGCACTGGAAATGCGGTAGAAAGCGATTCTTGGATTTTTTCAAGCGGTGGAAGCTTGACCAAACGAACTGACCTCAAATTCGTCGCACCGTATTGACAGTACAGACAGTTTGAAAGACAAAATTTGGTTTCCTGAGGAAGGATGTTAATTCCAAGCGAGTTTCCCAAGCGGCGGGATTTGATCGGCCCATAGACAAAACTGCTTTGAAGTGAAATGCTCATGCCTTTTTATCCGGCCTCATAAAAGGTAGAAACCCCAAAGTCCGCACTTTTTCCGAAACCTCGGCAAGGGACCGATGATCTTGAAGGTAAAACTGCCCGTCATCTACTTCGGGATTCACAACATAGCCGCCGGGCACGGTAGAGCAGCCTGCGCTTAAATGTGTCACACCTATGCCTTTTGTAAGAATTTCTTCGCGAAATTCTGAAGTTTCACGTGTCGTTAGAATGAGCCCTGTCTCCGGAAGGGCGAGGCGCAAAATAGCCAACATTTTTTTGTAATCCTCATCAGAGACTTCAAACTCAGGCGTTTCCCATTCAACCCCATGAGCGGAGCGCAATCGCGGCAGTGAAATCGAGCTGGGATAAACTCCATACTTTTCTTTAAAAGATCGGCTATGCTGAATGAGACCCATCAGATCCTGTCTCCAATCTTTAAGTCCTAAGAGGATTCCAAGCCCAATCCGCGAGATTCCGCCCCGCACCGCACGCTCCATCGCATCATAACGCCATTCAAAATGATGCTTCGGACCCTTCGTGTGCATTTTTTGATAAACCCGGGGATCGTAAGTCTCTTGAAAAAGAAGACATTGGCTGACTCCAAGCTGACCCAATTCCCGATACTCTTCTACTTCCAGCGGCCCTGCTTCAAGAATCACAAAAAAATCTAATCCTGCCTGCTTTAAGGTTCTCAGATAAGCCGCAATGTGCATCGCACTTGTATGCCGAGAGTCCTCCCCTGCAATCAAAACCATCGTTCGATGACCGGCATCCCAAAGGTGCTTTGCTTCACGCAAAAATTCATCCTGATTTAATGTTTTTCGAACAAGCCCTTTATTTGAAACACGAAATCCACAGTAAGTGCACTCATTGACGCAGTAGCTGGAAAAATAAAGCGGTGCAAAAAAATAGATTTCCTTATGAAATTGTTTCGCATGTAGTTCATTTGCAGCTTGAAAAATAGAATCCCAAACCAAAGAATCTGATTGTTCAATCAAAAATCCCAGTTCCGTCTCTGAGAGAGATTCTCCGCGTGCAGGCTTTGACAAAATTTCTGAAATCGTACTCAAAAGGGCTTCGGGTGTCATAAATCTCAACAAGCGCTCGGGAGAAAGGGTTCAGGATTATCAGCGGGACTTGTACCACGCATTAAGAGTTGAAGGTAAGCAATCATCTTTTCCGAGGTCACCTCCGATTGTTTGACACAATCCGATATTCCAACCCCTCGAAAAGCATTGCCGGTCAGGAAAAGGCTCGGGAATCGTGAAGCTTCTTGTTCAATGGCCGCCACGCGGTTTAAATGGCCCAATTGATACCTAGGAATAGCCGTCTTCCAATGAGTCAATACGGAAAACACCGGCGATGGATCTAAAACATCCATGATAGCTGAAAATTCATCCCAAATTTTTTGACTGATCTCTTTCTCGGAAAACGCTCCATGAGAAGCCAGCGTCTCCGTTCCAAAAACACGAATTTGATAAAAATCTTCAGGAGCACGATTCACAAATTTATTGGATGCAAAGCTTGCGCTCAAAACCGACTTTGCTATTTCTGGAGAAATCATAAAACCATATTGGTGGTAGGCCCGAAGCAGCGCAGTGCGCCGAAGCCCTAAGTGAAGAGTGGTCATACTTCGATAGGAAATATCCGATAAAGCGCGTCCAAGATCCGGACAATCGGAAGATAACAGCTCTCCGGACTGGGGAGACGGGAGCGCAAGACAAAGCAGATCTGAATCCAAATTCGATTCATCACTCAAATGCAGTTTCCATTGGTGATCGATAAAACGAATTTCTTCAACTTTAACGCCCGTGCGAATGCGCACATGAAACAGAGACACGATCAATTTTTTCACCAGGGTCTCCATCCCCTCTTGAAAGGAAAGAAACATTCCGTATTTAGGCTTTGTTCCTGGCATCGGCAGCTGACGATTTTTTTTCTTTTGCAAAATCGCACGCGCAACGCTTCCGCTCGTTTGCTCCATATCCCGCAAACGCGGCATGGATGCTAACAAGCTAAGATCCTTGAGATTTCCCCCATAAATATTCCCCAGCATGGGCTGAGCAATACGCTCCATCACCTCATGACCAAAACGCCGTGACACAAAATCTCCAAGACTTTCATCCCCTCGAATTTTCGCCGGAGGAATCATGGGTTCGGCAAGCAGCCTAAGTTTACCTTTCCAAGAAAGAAGCGGGTTCGACCAAAGCGTTTTCAGATCAATCGGAGCCAACATGTAGAAGCCTTCTGGCACGGTCATGAATTTTCTATTTTGAAGAATGGAGCTTCCACGGAATTCAGGCCGGGTTCCGATAATTTGATTTTCAATACCGAGTTGGTGGCAGAGATTAAGGACTGCAGGTTTTTCACTGGTAAAAGAATCCGGACCGTATTCGAGCAAGAATCCGTCCCGTTTTTCGCTTCGAATGACACCTCCCAAACGATGGTCAGATTCAAGCAGGCAGATTTCCGCAGGCGGGATTTTCTTTTCCCGAATGGCTTGCGAGAGATAAAAGGCCGTACTAAGTCCTGAAATCCCCCCACCCACAATGACAATACGCTTGACGTCGTTCATAATGCTATTTTTTCATAAATCTGAAAAAAAAGTAAGCCCTTTCTTCCTTGGTGGATTTTACGCTTTGAAATACAGGGAGATTCAAATTGGACAAGTAAACAATGAATCCAGGAGGGGGCTTTTAGGATTTGCCTGCGTAAATTGTTTTGGTAAGCCTCGGATGCTGAAACCATCCCATCCGAAGACAAAACTTTGTCCAAGTCGCCATAGCCAAAGCAGCTAACGATTTGGAAGCTAACGCCATCCCACCAACTTTAAAAATCCTGCGGATTTCCCGCTCAAGATCTACCACTTCAGCGCGAGCTTCACGAGATGGAGCATAGACTTTAGCTGCAAGAAAGATCGGATAAGAATTTAAAATATCAGTTTTGTACATTTCTGCCCGCTGACGGAGAAGCAAACTTGAATCTTGATGTAGCGTGCGGTACCCAAGCAACCAATTGCGCACACTCCGAACCACAGAAGGCCCCAAAACTTTAAAATCGGTTTCAAAACAGTGGCGCTGGAGTCTCTCTAATTCTGAAGATGAAAGCACCGGATGTTTGACCATACCATAAAATCCCGTGCATTTTTTGTAATACCCTTCTGAGTCATGACGGTATTCCGGAAGAAGTTTGTCTTCCTCGAGCACGCGTTTGTAAAAAGGAGTACCCGGAGTAGGCCCATAAATTAAAAACTGAGTGAAAGTGGGTTTTAACGTGAGCAGTTCAGAAAGCTCCTGCTGAATGATGTGTTCCGTCTGATACTCAAAACCAATCACCATCGATGCGAGAATCGTAATCCCAGCTTCCCGGAGTTCGCGGAAAAGCTGTTTCACATCTTTTCCCTTTTGCTTGTCATATCCAGATCGCTGGCCTTCATATCCAATCCACACCCCCGTAACACCCATTTCAAGGATATCTTTAAGATCATACATACTGAGCGCTTTGACGCTTGCAAAAATAAACATGGAAGGAGGCGGCTGTCCGGAAGCGCGAACCAACTCTAAAAATCGTCGGGACCTTTTTTGATTTAAAAGAAAGTCTTCATCCAAAACCGTAAACTTGATGTTGGGATCTTCTTTTCGATAGCGCTGAATGAGGTTAAAAATATCATCACCCTCAGGAAGGAGCTTGATATGTTTGCGTTTAAAAAAATGAGACGTAGCACAAAAATCGCATCCATTCGGACAACCGAGGCCGCCAAAAATCATTCCGTTATTTCCCACGGGAATGGAAAATATTTTGAGCCCGTTAATGATCAAAGGATGATCAAAAGGTTGGGGCAAAGGGGCTTCCCCCAAAGTTTTTCGAATAAATTCAACGCCTTCCCCACGACAAAAGAAATCGCCGTAAGGCTCAAGATCCTGATCTTCCAAAACTGCGCCGTATCCCCCGAGAATAATTTTAGAATGAGGCGAATGCTTGCGAATCAAGGCCACCATGCGTTTCATCTTGTGCATGGTGCTTAAAATAAAGGAAATTCCGATAAAATCGTAACGCTCTGCACAAATTTCCCGGACAAATTCTTTTTCGGAAGGATACTGAAGAACAACCGTGGGGGTATCCAAATTGTGTGCAATATAATCAAGAGAAAAATGGTGCGTGAAACATCTTGGGCTAAAAATCCCCTGAGCTCGTGTCACCTGACCATGCAAAAGCTCATACCCTACAGATTCAGAGTCCCCAAACTCGGGCCCCAAAGGCCGGCAAACCGAGGTTAAAAGAAGTTTCTTCCCGGAAGAAGATCGATCCTTGTCTTTAAGCTCTGCAGGAATGATCAAAGGAGGGGCATCCCGCTCTGCTGTCTCGTTCATGAACGACCTCTTAGGTTTTCAAGTGTGAGAGCCTTAAAAAGTTCGGGGTAATTTTTGGTGACTTTCATCGATGGAAATTTCTTAGAAATACTGGCAGGCGGATTAAAAAAGACCGCGCGATCTGATACCCGAAGCATGCCCAAGTCGTTGTAGGAGTCACCGCTTGCAAAGACCTGGAAGCCCAGTGCCTGCAGACCTTTAACTGCTTTTGTTTTCCCATCCCTCTGCCGCAGGCAGTAACCTGTAAGATAACCTTCTTTGTCCGTCTTAAGGGTGTTGCAAAAAAGAACCGGAGAGCCTAATTTTTTCATGAGCGATGAAGCAAATTCATAATAAGTGTCGGACAAGATGATCACAGGATATTTATCGCGCAACTGATCCAAAAAATGTTTAGCTCCGGGAAGCGGTTTCATGGTGGCAATTACTTTTTGAATGTCGCGAAGTCGGATTTGTTCTTTGCGGAGAATTCCAATCCGGTATTTCATCAGCTTATCGTAATCCGGAATGTCACGCGTAGTAAGCTCAAGCGACTTTAGTTTAAATTTTTTAGCTACTTGAATCCAGATTTCCGGAATCAAAACACCTTCAAGATCTAAACAAACGATGTGCATAAAATCCCTCTTCAACAAAATAACACTTAAAACTACCTTCCAAAGAAATGCGGGACAACGGCATCAAACTTTTTGTGGAAGATTTTCAACTGCGGGCACTTTTGCTACCATTGGAGCAACCTCTTGTTTAGCCATTTTCTCTTCCAAAACTTTAAGCTCCCCAAGAAGAACTTCCCTAGCCAGCTTCACATTTTCATTCGGGTCCTTGACCCAAACCAAGCGGCGTTCCGAGTAGGATTTATTACACCAAACCATAATCCATTTTTCAGCTTTTTCATCATGATAATGGGAAGGCAGAAACCACCGAGCGAGCTTGGCTACAAAAGGCGGACTGTATTCGATTCCGTCATAAATAATTTTGATCTTGGAATCCTTAAAGCGATCGATCAAGAAAACAAGTTTTGAAAGTTCGTTCTGAGGCCGCGTGAGAAATAGTTTATAGGCTCTAGACTGCTCAAGCGGATCAATTTCGGGATTAAAACGAGTTTGGGCCTGAAGACTTGTTGAAATACCCAACGTCAGAAAAAGACCAAGAAAAAACGCAGCACGTCTAAAAGATTTCATTGATTAGGAATTCTATTTGAGAATGATCCTCGCGTCAATGACACAAGCGCCCTGACCGCGTGAGTAAACGAGTAAAGGATTGATATCAATTTCTTGAATTTCCTCATGCTCACAGGAAAGCTGGGACAAACGCTCCAGACACTCCATCACGATCGGAATATCGCATGGTTTTTCTCCGCGCACCCCTTTGAGCAAGGAATAAGCCTTAACTGACTCTACCATGTGGCGAGCTGTAAGCTCACGAATGGGTGCCAAGCGAAAAGTGACATCCTGAAAAATTTCCACATAAATACCTCCAAGACCAAACATCAAAAACGGTCCAAAGAGCGGATCACGGTTCATTCCCAAAATCACTTCTCTGCCCTTTTCCGCCATAGTTTGAACCAGCATGCCCTCAATTTGGGCTTGGGGCGACTTCTCAGCAATGGATGCAAGGATCTTATCATATGCTCGGGCAACCTCTTCTTCGTTCTTGAGGTTTAGCTTCACACCGCCAAGATCAAATTTGTGAATCACTTGCCTGGAAACAACCTTGATGACCACGGGAAAACCAATTTCTTTTGCTGCTTCCACTACTTTGCTCTGGGTCCGAGCAAATCGAAAGGGCAAAAGAGGAAATCCGTAGGCTTGAAAAATTTCCATGGCTTGATAAATGGGAACAACTTTTTGGTTGGATCTGCGCACTTCTTCAATCAAGGCATTGACCTTGGCTTTATCAACCTGAAATGTACGCACTTGAGTGCGAGGACGATCAATCCAGCGACGATAGCGGTACATAGCAGAAATCGCGCGGGCCGGATCTTCGGGAAAAGCATAGTGTGGAATATTATTTTCTTCGAGAATCTTTACTCCCCCAGAAACGTCCACAATCCCCATAAAAGAAGCCACGAGCGGTACTTTGATTTCTTTGGAAACATTGACAATCACACGCGCTGTTTCTTCAATTTCTGTCATAGCCTGAGGTGTTAAGATCACAATAATGCTGTCCACATTGGGATCTTTAGCTATTACTTTAAGAGCTTTCTCATAACGGTCATGCTGAGCATCTCCAATCACGTCCACGGGATTGGAAACACTGGCCGTTGGCGGAAGCACTTTTCGAAGCTCTTCTTGAGTGGATTTATCAAGCTCGGCAATTTCAAGACCATATCTAACGCAAGCATCTGTAGTCATAATGCCCGGACCACCTGCGTTTGTAACAATGGCCACGCGATTTGATTTTGGAAGTGGCTCATTGGCAAAAGCAATGGCAAGATCAAACATTTCTTGTACAGATTCCACTCTCAGGACCCCTGATTGGGCAAAAATAGCATCATAGACCGAATCTGAACCCATGAGAGAACCAGTATGGGACTTAGCAGCCTTCGCTCCAGCGGCTGTTCTTCCTGATTTGATCACAAGAGTCGGTTTCGTTTTCGGAGCGTCCCCGGTCATTTCGCGAGCAAGCTCAAGAAATTCTTTTCCATCGGTGATGTCTTCCAAATACATCAAAACTACGTCTGTTTCAGGATCATCACGAAGATAACGCAAAACATCTATTTCATTCAAAACAGCTTTATTTCCTAAACTTACGAACTTGGAAAATCCGATATTTTGTCCCTTGGCATAATCCAAGATCGCGGTACAAAGCGCTCCACTTTGAGAAACGAAGGCAATATTCCCTGCCCTAGGCATGGTTCTTGAAAAGCTCGCATTGGCGCGAGTTGAATTAGAGGCATTGATCATTCCAAGACAATTAGGGCCAAGAACCGAGATACCGTACTCGTGCGCAATCTTAATGACTTCTTTTTCAAGTTGACTCCCTTCAGGTCCGATTTCTCGAAAACCAGCAGAAATGATAATCGCAGCGGTAATGCCTTTATCAGCACATTGCTTTAAAGTCTCAGCAACCGTTGAACTTGGAACAATCACGACTGCGAGATCTACAGCCTCAGGAATGGCTCCCACTGAAGGATAGCAGGTGAGATTTTCTAAAGTCGCGGTTTTGGGATTCACAGGAAATATTTTTCCCTGATAGCCGCCAGAAAGAAGATTGTGCAAAATAGCATAACCCACAGCTTCTTTCCGAGTTGAGGCACCGATCACGGCAATAGATTTGGGTTCAAAAAGCTGTCTCACGCCTTCTTGCCGCTTTTGTGCCGTCAAACTAGAATTAGCAATACTTGTTTCCATATTTACCTGCTCTCATTATTTAGCTACATCTACGATAAAAACATTTTTATAAAGTTCTTTTATTATACACAAAATTAACGGGAGATGCTCACTCTTCCTTTAAATATGTTTGCAGCCGATATGCTTTTTCAGCTCTTGTTTTTCAGGTAGTGTCAACAGCCGATGCACCGTAGGATAGAGATTTTGCACCTCTACTTGAATATGTCCCTGCAGTAAATAGTTTAAATAAAGTCCTCGCTTTTGCATCTCAAAAATCATTTTAGCTCTTTTTAAAGGATTTTTCTGAGAAGCAATAAGAGACAAATCCGAATCAAATTGGCCGATAAGATCACACAAATATTCATGCTCAAGGGATAAAATTTCAGTAAGCGACTCCACTTTAGGAACATGCTTTGTAAAGAATGGAAATATTTTTTTGTCTTCAGCCATCAAATGCTGTTTAAAAACTCTGTGTAGCTCTTTGAGTATCACTCTCATCCTTAGAATATTTTTTTGGATGGATGCCTTACCTTCGTAACGCAGGCGCACCAAAGTTGCGCCTAGTTCGCGGGTGCGCTCAAGCATTTCTCTTTGGATCGGACTCGTTTGTACAGACACGGTTTTCATACTAATAATTCTAACCATTCTGCCCGTAATTCGCTGTGACGCGAGTCACGATATCGATGATGTAAAAGAGAAGCAACTAAGGAGGCTCTTGTTAGAAAAGAGCTTTCTCGAGGCCCGAACGGTCGAGCACAATAATCTGGTGGGGTTTCATATCAATGAGTTTAGCCTTTTTAAGCTGACTCAAATACCGCGCAACGGTTTCACGCGAAGTTCCTATCCTCTGAGCGATTTCCTCCCGAGTGAACGGAAGAAACAGGATTTCCTTCTCTGCTTTACGAGCTCCCAAGGAGCCCGACTTTAAGCTTCCCATATCAAGAATAAATTTCACCAATCGCTTTTTGGCATCTTTTAGAGAAACATCCTCGATCAAATTTCCAAATTGTCGAATCCGATTGGCAAAGAGTTGATTCAGTTTGTTGGAAAGACCCAGATTGGTCTGAACCATACGCATGTAGTCTTCACGCGAGAGCAGCCACACTTTTGTGCTGGTTAAAGCTTCAGCCGTAGATCCGCAAAACCAAGTTGAGGATCCTGGATTACAAGCGCAGGTTTCTCCGGCATTTAAAGTCTCAAAAATTTGTTCGCGGCCAGAAGAAGAAAGCCGATAAAGTTTGATGCTTCCAGATTGGATAATGAAAATGCGGCCACAATCCGCACCTTCAGAAAAAATGATATCCCCTTTCTGAAAGTGTTTTTCCACAAGGCAAGATTGAAGCAAACGAAGTTCCTCAGATGAAAGGCCTTGAAACAAAGGAACTTCTTTAATTTTGTTGATATTAGTCTTCATAAATGCAAAGTCACCTACCCATAAGCGAAAACAGCATATCAGATTCTCCCGGATTCTCCACTTGGAACTTTAAAATCAACCTTTAGCTCAGCTTTATTCTCCTCAAGAGAATCGTGATAAGCCCTTAAAAACCCTGCAAATTCATTCCGATCAATAACATAGCGGCGTAAATCCATGGGCACCTTTTCCCACGTTTCATATTCTGCAACCATAAAAACAGGCTTTCCAGACAAGATCTTAGGATCATGAATCAGATTATTTTCTTTAGCGCGAACCTGATCTCCCAGAGAGGCATCTTCTTGAATCACTTCATACCAATCCTCTGCAAGACCCGCGATGCTCAATTTGTTGACTCCAGACAAAATATCAAAATTTTTCCGGTAAACTTCAAGCGGCATACGAGAATAAATAAGCGCATGCTTGTTTTGTTTCATGCGTTTTGAACGAATGCGGGAGTTTTCAACGGCCTCAACGCGATTGATAGCCTTCACTCCGAGCTTAATCACTTCTTTATTTACAATTCTAAGCCCTGAAAAAACCTTAAAGCGACCGTAGCCCAACCCTTCCCCTGCATAACCGAGCATTTTAAATCGAACTTTTTCATGACGCTCACGGCTTAATTCAGCATTGATTGGGAGCATCAAAGCGCGATCTGCATCATCAATCAAGTCCTCCACAAAAACGATACACTTATAGATCCTTGTTTGCATGATCGGAGTAATCCCTCCTATTTTCTGAAAGCTGATCAAGGCATGAAGGATTCGAAAATCCGAAACAGAAAGCTGTCTAAGCTGAAGTGCATCAAATAGCTGACCCGTGCGGCGCACAGGATAAATCTGGGGCAGTTCGCTATAGGCATATTCGAGAGAGTCCAGAGAGTGCGCAATCGGCCTCCGATGAGTCCTCAAAGAAAAATCAATCAGGCCGTCTCCCAACCGGACAAATTCCATTTCTGTCAGCGAGAGAAAAGAAACCCCAAAATTATGGAGGTCTTTATGATTTTTAAAATCGTGGATGGTAATAGGTTTTGCCCAAAAAAGATCCTCGGCAGATCCAGGCACAGGCGGCTCTTTGGCCAATGCACCTGGCATCAAACTCATCCCGCAGATCGAAAGGATTAGGAGCTTTTGAAAAAAACGTTTAAGCATAAATAGTATCCATGGGAGATGCTTCGCAATCTGTAGGTTGATCATATCCAATCAGCTGAAGAAGCGTAGGCGCGACTTCAAGCATTCGGTGAGGTTTCTCTTCAACCCCCTTTTTGATGCCTGGCCCAGCGATGAGAAAAGTTGCCCTCATGGATGAATGCGCAAGCGAACCATGATCAGCTCCTTTGATATTCTCAATACGAAAGTTCCATCCCGGCATTGCTGAAAGCTGTATATCTCCATCTTCTGAGCGTTCGTCCGCCTGGTATTTAGAATTCCAAGATAATGATTTTGCAACCGCAACGACCGCATCCGGATAGTTAGTTTCATAACTCGCCTCAAGCCATGTCTGTTGGTCCCAAGATTTTTTTAAAAACTCTTTTGTCGATGGAGTTGCATGAAATTTTTTATTCTCGAGATAACCAAAAGGATCCCGACTCCAGTCTTCTTCAAAAACAAATCTTCCATCCCTCACCCCATGCAAATGGCGAACCGGCGTATAGCGGAACTTCTCATTTGAATCCGGACCCTCAATTTCAATCAACGCCTGGGCGCCGCCCTGTTTTCTGACAAAAAATTGATGGTGACTGAGTTTCACAATGGCAAACTCAACAGGATGAGGATTCACTTGATCTGGAAAATGTTTTTTATCTGATAAATCAATGTCTAAAATTTCATCGAGGAGATTGACCGTTTGGCGATTCGGGCCCAAAGAATAATTTTCGAGTTCATAAAGAGTATTGGGACGACTCCAGTCACCGGACGTACTGTCCCCTACCGGGAAATAAAGACGACATTGTCCGCGACCCATATTATCCACATACACAAAACTGTTAAAATCCGTTCCAGGATGATGAATCGTAAAATCTGGTCCCAGCACATTCATTTTCATTTGTTCATAAAAAAAATCGCGGCCGATATGAAAAGGATAATTGTAAACACCGCCGGAGCCACCATAAGCACCATGATCAGAAAGCAAAACAAAATAAAGTTTATCTTTTGGAAAGTGCTTTTGAAATGCGGTATGGATTCTATCAATCCATGTATCCAACCGATCGATTCGATTTCGCATGGGGCCAAATTGCCCCCACGGATCTTGATGCTGATCCTCATCAATACCTGGAAACCAGATAAAATAAAGCCGGCCTCTCGAATCCGTTGACATATACTGAACCGCATAAAGACCGTTGATGTCATCTAACTTTTCTGGAGCCTCTTCGGTAATCTTTAAAGGGTTATCTACGTAATTAGCAGCAATATGAGGCCATGCCGAAGGCGCCGTATAGGGGCTGATGGGCACAACCGAAGCATGATACCCCTCACCCAAATAATTATAAAGAGCTCGAACCTTATTTTGTTTAAGAATTCTGGGCCCGACGTCCGTATTGGTCAAGAGATTGGATTGAATCGGATAAGTTTGCTTGATTCTAAAGAATCGCTTAAAGGCACTCTGTGGCCGAGTCGCATAGCGTTTAAAATAGGATTGTGTTTTGAGTCCAGTTTCCGAAGGCCATTTTCCCGTGAGAAGCACCCCATTCGCAATAATTGTATTCGATGGGAAAATCGTGAAGAAATTCTTAATTTGAAGGCCTTCTTCATAAAACATTTTTCTTATTGCAGGAAGCCGTCCCCCGCGCACCATCTCATCCAAAGTATCAGGACGCAAACCATCCACATAAATCACAACCACTCGAGATGGATTTTTAACCGGCCGGACCCATTCAAAACACCATCCGGTAGTAATGGCCGTGCAAAAGCAAACCGCAAAAAAGAAAATAGCTCTATTCAAATGAAAAATAAAGCGCACCCGATTCATTTCACTCACTAACTTCCTGATTTAAAAAAAGATGCCTGGCTTTTAACAAGTCAGGCATCCAAAAGAACACGATTTTTAACTGACAGTTTTTTTCTTGGCAACTAAGTAATAGACAATCATTCCAAACACTGGCAGAAAACACACCAGCAAAATCCAAAGAGCTTTGCTCCCCAAAGGCCTGGCGCTTTTAATAATATCTACAAGCGCAATAATATCAAGTACAAGAACAACTAACCCTAAAAGTCCACTCATGAAGCCTCCTTTTATACTTCTGATTAAAATCCTGCGAAATCAAATTCCCATCTCAACTCACAAGCGCTTGTGCCCTTCTTTTTTTTCTTGGCACGAAACACAGTGGAGAGTATGAGGCACCAGACGCAACCGCTCTAGAGGAATTTGCGTGGAACAAGCAGCGCAAATTCCGTACTTTCCATTTTCAATGCGCTGCAAAGCAGCTTCAATAAGATCAATCTCTGCTTCCCCCATGGAGTCTTCATGACTCAACAGCGATTCTTCTTCCTTATGCGACGCGGCATCGGCAAAATCCTGAGGTACTTCCCGCCCCTCATGCGTTAAATGATTTTTGATTCCGGAAGACAAAACCTGATATCGATGAGCCAAGCGTTCTTTGATTTCCTGAATAAACTGATTATCTATCATATTTTTTTACCATAAGAAGTTTACCACGATCCGAGGATGGGTCAAACTTTCTTCTACAGAGATGCGTTACTTCTCCTTAATAGGAACTCTTGCGGGTTTAGGAAATGTTTGAAATTCAGTTTCAATAAAGGGAATCAAACTCTGAGCTATCTTGCGATGCGCAGTTTGATTAGGATATTCTTTCGCTGAACGCAGACACAAAACCTGAGATTTATTTTCCTGAAATGCAGAAACCAAATCTAAGACTGAAACGCCCTGGGTCCTCCAATAATCCTTAACCTTTTGATGTTGATTAAAATAGGCATGGCGCGTCCCCAATCGTTCAAATTCGGGAAGCATGACAATGGCAAGCCTTGCCTGACTCTGATGAATCATTTGCTGCAGCATAAAAAAGCGATTCTTTTGAACCTCCCATAGAGGCCCCTGGTAGGCCTGTGAGACCTTATCATGAAAATCCTTTAAAATAGGATGATTCATCACAAATATCTGAAAATATGCCCAGTTCAGAAAAAAACTGTTTTGGATGACCCACCCAGAATGTTCCCTAAATTGATTCATCATCAATGCTATTTGTTTGTTAATAGCTAATAAATCAGAAATATCCGTTGAACGATAAACCAAAATAACAAGATCTGGCTGATAACCATGTCGCAAAACTTGATAAAAAAGACCCATTTCGGATCCTGTTGTCAAACCGTTTTCTCCAAGTAGATGGATCTCCCAAATATCATTTTTGGCATTGCGAACTAAATTCACAAATCGATTGCTAACTTCCGGAATTCCCATACCCACCGCCACGGCATCACCAAGAAAAGTTACGCGCCTTTTCCCCCCAGATATATTGAGTTCGTAGCTGATATCATCTCGAAATCCAATCGGATTAAATCGGTAATGACGCCTATGCCATTTTTCAGACATCAAAGTTGCGCCAAAGCAGTCGGTGAAATCTAAAGCATATCGGAAATACGCTTCAGCGGCTGTCAAAGTTATAGAAAAAACTACTAAAACGATTAAAATGACAAATAGAAATTTACGCGGTGAGGGTAGTTTTTTTTGTATCCTCATTTTTGCAAGCAAAAGCAGGGTTGCAAGCAAAACAAAACTTATGAGACAAAAAACTAAGCAGATTTTGAAGAAAATATCAGGACCTTCAGAGAAAGATGCCATTAGCTTCCTACTAAATAAATCAGTTACTGAAATTTTATGCTGTTAAACTTTTAGATGCCGGCTGATAAGAGCAGCAAGGATCTTCGGCTAAAGGATCTCCCAACATAGCAAAGGCACGAGAGCGCGAGCCGCCGCAAACCTCAGCGTATGGACAAATACCGCATCGCCCCTTTAGCTTGGAGGCATCTCGAAGATCTTTCAAAAGAGGCGAGTCTCGATAAATCTCCCCCAAAGAAATATCCCGTAATGAGCCAGCTTTGATTGGAAGAAATCCGCTTGGAAACACTTCGCCGCTGCATGAAATGAATACAAATCCTTTCCCAGAATTGACTCCTTGCGGTGCCATGCCAATACTTCCCCGAGGTCCGTGACTTTTTCGTAAATAAGAAGGCAGATCAACTCCTCGCTTAGCTTCCTCGCGAGGATCAAGCCCCATAGCCACCATCTCTTTTTCAATACAAAATCGGCGATAGTGCGGAGCCTCGGTAACTTTGATAATAAATTTCACCCTCTTTTGGAGTTCATAGATTTTATCAAAGGCTTGTTCAAACTTATCCCCATTTAGAAGTTCGATTTCTGTACCTCTACCTGTAGGGACTAAAAAAAAGACTTCCCAGAACACCACACCAAGTTCCTCAATCAAAGAAATTAGCGAATCCAAAGTGGATAGATTATGAATGTTAACTAGAGAGTTAATCTGAACTGAAATCCCCGCTGCTTGGGATTCACGCACCGCTTGAAGTGTACGATCAAAAACGCCACTCACCTTTCGAAAAGCATCATGATCTTTGGCATTCACAGCATCAAGACTAAAAGCAATTTGATCAAGTCCCGAAGATTTCAATTCCTGAATTTTTGATTGCGTCAACAAAGGTGTCACTGCAGGAATCGCACCGGTTCGTATACCGAAACTTTTCGCATAGCGGACAAGCTCAAATAGATCAGGCCGTTTCAAACAATCGCCTCCACTAAAGACAAAAATAGGAGTCTTCATATCCCGGACATCGCGGATTAATTTCTTAGCTTCTTCAGTTGTAAGTTCATCTGGCTTTGGAGTAGGTTCTGCATTAGCACGGCAATGGACACAGGCGAGATCACAAGCATGGGTTGTTTCCCAAATAACCAAAAATGGCCGCTTCTGATAATCAAAAACTTGCGGACTTGAATGCGGATGTGTATGTGAAGATTGCATGCGAGAAATTATCGCATGAAACAGGAGAAAACAGGAATAGGAATCTTAAATCGCTTGGAGCAGATGGAATCGAGAGATAAAACTACTTCCAGTTGTAACCGAGATCAAAACCTACAAGGTGAGCATTGTATTTGCTCGTATCATAATCCGTGTTCGGTCCATAGTGATCAAAAGAGTAGAGTGGCCCAAATTTCAAGGCTTTGGTAATCCAATATTCAAGGCGAATGGTATACCCAAACCGATTAAATGAAGCTCCATAAGGAACTCCCCACTCAGATAAATCTTGAAAATTATTGGCCCATGAATAGAAAATATTTTGGCTTAAATTTATATCTTTGATCGGGTAATAATCAGCACCGAACATCCAGGTCGCCACATTCGACGTAAAATTTCCAAAGGAATTACTACGATTCGGTGAAGGGGTGTCAACTTCCGACTTGTATAAGCTCAAAATCGAACTTAAGGTTACATCTTCTCGAGGGTAGACATTCACATCAAAACTATAGACATTCGTTAGCTGTTGCGTTTCCTGCTTACCTTCCCCTTCTACTCGGGTCACATAATTTGTATCCCAAAGCTGATACTTGGCTCCAGTCATTAACCAGCCAAATGGCCTATAGCTTGCGCGCGTGCTAAATTGGGCAGAATCACTGCGCAAACGATCCATAAATGCGGACTTAGCCCCTGTAGCTGTTGAAACCGTTTCTTTAATATCATCGTAATTTTCGTTCACGTGGACAAATCGCAACTGAGGAATGACTGAGAATTGATAAGACGGTGAATAATTCAAACCTGTTGTCCAAGCCGCAGTTTTAGGAGTCACAATGGTTTCTCGTGAAAAAATCTCATTCGCACTGCCCGCTGTCTGTACTCCAATGCTATCTCGGTCTTCCATAACACGGTCACGGATTTGTTCAATATCTAAATCGCTGAAAACAGCTGTCTTTGAGATTCCCTGATATCGCGCCGAAAATGTCCCCCCAAATTTAGATGCGTAATCTTCTGTATAGCTTTTATCGATTCGATTGATCACACTATCAAACCCCACAGTGACATCCGCGGGATAGTCAGAGTGAGCTTCACGAGATGAAGCTTCAAATTTGAATTTAGCTCCTAAATTAAGATCCTTCATTGGAAACGTATTAAAACTCATCATGTAATCATGAATATCAGATTGAGCGCTACTAAAAGCCCCAAATTTATTTTCGCAGTTGGCTGTAAAGCATGCTGGTGCACCTACGTTACTATAATCCTTCATATTTTCAACTTCATCCGTCTTCACGTGCTGAAAATGATAACCCGCAGAAGAGTGAAGCTTGTCGTTAAATGCCCATTTCTCAATGCGAAATCCCGTTCCCGAATAAAAGCTGTCGGGCTCTTGATCCTGCACGCGTACTCGGCTCGTATCTGCCCCCAAAGCACCGTCAGTCAGCCGTACTTCGTATCTCCGCGACTCAATGCTAATATCCTCAAATCGCTGCTCAGCCTTAAGGTCATACCCTGCAATGGTATGCTCCACTTCAAGCTCATAAACATTAACCGACTCTTTAAGTTCCTGCCAAGAAGGAGCAATATTTCGCGCTACAATACCCTCAGTTACGGTAGCCCACGTCAAACGCGACTTTGCACCATCACGGTATTCATGTTCAAAACGGAACGTAACATCAGGAAGACCTTCTTTCCTTAATCCAGCTTCAACTTCAATTTTGCCAATATCCATTGAAAGCTTTCTATCAAGCTCAGGCGCTGCAAAATTACTGAACCGGTGTATCACTCCCCCGGTTCCATCATAATATTTTCTAAACTGGTCAAATTTGAAATTGATAAACCCTAATCCCTTTTTAGTCAGCTCAACATCGTTACCAAAATCGCCATTATTGAAGATATCATGGCCCGTGGCTTCAAAATAAACATCGTCTTTATTCCCTTCAGTCAGCTCATACTCAGGCGCTCCACCAATATACCCATCATTACGCCACTGCATGGATCGATATTTATCCTGATCCCCATCAACAAAGGCATAACTTAGAGGCATGGTATTAATCGACACAGAATCAATAAACTCATTGTCCACCTTGTTTGAATCCACCG
>CAZOOM010000045.1:0-21310 GCA_964581425.1 uncultured bacterium
GTATTGCGGCGGTGATGGCGAAAACTTGCCGACAAATTGATAGTTTGGCGCGAGCGTCGGTTGAAAAGCGAGGAGTGATCTTAGAGGATGAAAGATTTCAAAATGATTTAGAAACTATCATCACTCGTGGTCACGCACATCCTCGTAATAAGGGAGAAAGACGACGGCTGATTCAAATTAAAAACAAAATCAATGAGCTTCTTGAAATTCGCCAGAAATCTGGAAAGCGTATTCCTTATCGCATGGCACTTCGGATTGCGGTATTTGATCAACTTTACGGAGAATATTTGTCCGGTATTTTTTATAGCGATACAGAACCGCAGGAAATAGATCGGCGAATGACAGAACTGACCACTCACTTAATTGACGAATTAAATCTTCCTGCCAGTGATGTGAGAGCTCAGTACCGCGTTAGAAATGCGGCCTACCTGATTGGACAGATTCCGTTCAGGGTACAAGATCGTAAGAGGCTCGTTGAGCCTTTGGTGAAAGTTGCTGGGCATCACCCATACCGTCAAGCTCAAGTGGAGGCGGCTAAGGCTTTAGGAAGATTGGGGCTCACGGAAGTGCCTGATAACTTTTTAGATGATATTGTGACTCAGCTTCGAGTAGATCCTCGTGTTCGCCAGTGGCGAGAATGGGCGCTCCATCGAATGGGGGTTGATTGGAAAGCTCAAATTTCAAAAGCTGACGAATCGGTGAGAAGAGCCCAGGCGGGTTTGGGAAATCTTGCCACTGATCTTCGTGTGGAATATCCGGGTTGGAAAGATAAATCCGACGAAGAAGTTTTGCGGCTTGCCTGCGGAAATAAAATTTATAAAGTCCAAGCAGCTTATGATGGTCTAGCGAAAGCTTATTTGAGTTATGGAAGGCTACTGCGGCTTGCTGGAAATAAATATGAAGCCGAAAAAAATATCGATTTAGCAGTTCAAAGTTTTAAGCTTTCCGGATCGTACGGAATGTTTTTCTTAGTGGGCATTCAAGTCAATCTTGCTGAGCTTCAGGAGGAGCTTGGAGAGCGAGAAAAGGCTTATCGAACACTTCTTAATTGTTTGATTCCAAATCATCTTTACGATCTGCTCGGCATGTATGATACCGATGAAGTCACGGTTGATGGCCATGGTAATCCGCCCCCAGTGATTCCTGAGCGCGCGCGCGTTACGTTTCCTCACTTGTTAATGGCATTTTTGCCCATGATTCTTGAACGGATCATGCTTTTGGACGGGATTGAAAAAGATGTGGCAGAAAATAACTCTAAGGAGCTCAGTCAGTATGTTATTGAAAGACGAGATTTTTTAAAGGAGCAATATCTGAAAGGTTTCCAAGATGGCTGGAGCGAAATTAAGATCGAATCGGATATTTTGGAAAATTTTGTAAATTCGTCTCAGCATCAAAATCTTGTAAACAAACCTCAATTTGTTGAATCGGAACCTTTTTATCGAGTTCTTGTTCTTTTAATATCGGGAATTTACGCGAGGCAAGCTTCCTTGGAAGAAGAAGTGACTCACTACTTTATCAAGAAAAGAATGCCTAATTTTCGCGATAAGCGCTTTCGAACTGATTTTAGAACACCTCAGCGATTGATTATGGTGGCAGGGCTTGCAAATAAAAATTTTGATTCGCCAATCAGATCGGAACTCCGAGAAGTTTTATCGGTGCCTAAAAATTCCTCTGCGACAAAAAACTTAAACCCATTGTCGCAAAGTCTTGAAATGGCTGAAATGGTCTTGGGTTTGGCACCTGTTCGCGAGAAGACAGTAGGAGTTTGGGTAAAGGATGTTCAAAATCATCCTGAACGTTTAGGAGCTTTGCTAAATATTCCTCAAACGTCAGACCATTTATTGAATGGTCAAATTCATATTGCTATGAGAGGTGACTTTGAAGCGGAAATCAGCGTAAGGCAAAGTTCTTTAGATTATGATCAGCGCTATCAAAGAGCACTAAAAGATCAATTCGAGAGGCTGAAAGCGAAGGTCAAAACATTGCTCCAAAAAAACTTTGATTTTTCGTTCGTTCTGCCCGCCGATTTGGATTCCGCATCGCGCGATTGGATTTTGCAACTCTTGAAATTGGCAGTCGAGATTTCCCGTGTTCGTGTTCACCTTGGTTTTGTCGTCTCGGGTGATCTTTCGAAAGAGACGAGGAGTTTCCTTACCGATCTCAAGGCTTTTGAAGAGGGAGATCGAATTCAAATCAAAATTTTTGGAGAGCGGTCCTCCAATGGCCAATTACAACCTGTCGCGATTTATCGGTTTCTCCAGGCGCACTCAAATGCGTTATTCTTAAGCGAAGGTACTGATATCGAGAAATTGGGCTTACGTCATCAACAAGTGAGGCTTGGTCGAATCACACTTCACGAAGCATTGCCTCTCTTCTTTGAACTCATCCCGCACGCGGCTCAAATGGAAAAAATAACGGCTGCTGAAACTCGAGAGCTTCAAAAGTTGTATCCCGAGATGCTTTCTGTGCAGGGGAGAGGCTCGCTGCAAATTGAAGAATCAGCACGACGACTTTTCCTCGATCTTCAAACCCTTCAAGCGATTTCCACCAACGCTTAATTCTAAGCTAATCAGAGCATGAATTCTGATGAAACGCACAATCATTAGCAGAATAAGTCTATCAAGATCAATCAATCGTGATCATCCCAGTGTAAAAGCTAAATCCAGAACTTTTGCATATCCATTAACGATTAGAAACCAGCAATCATCAGATAAATTGGTTCGAACTATTGAAAACCTTTTCTGGAGTGCTACAGTTCTTTTATGGATTTAAATTTCTTAATAAGGGGATCATCGAAAATGAAAAAACAAAATTTGATTCAACAAAAGATTGTGGCCGGTCTTAGCAGTTTCTTTTTTATCTTTTCTCAGTTTTCAGGGTTTTATGTTTTTGCTGAACCCCTTACGGCAAAGCAGACGGAGGAATTGCGTCCGGTAGTTTCTGCAGCTAAGGCAGCTATTAATGCGAGTACGGCTCCAGTGCCAACTCTTCCTCCAACGAGCATCTATTTTGAATCTTCTCTTGTTAAAACTTTAAAACCAGGCACAAACAAAACAGCTTATCGCAATCGTATTGCAAGTGTGACAAAGCAAATAAGCGCATCCTACTCTATTGGGATAGGATCAGGGATGAACGCTAAAATATATTCTGATGGCACTTACGACATCGCATATCAAGGAAAAACCTACTCCAGCACCAATGGTGAAGTTGTGATTTCAAATGGAACCACAACACAGATTCGTCTTTCGTTGTCGGTGGATGGAAAAAATCAAATCCAAAAAATAAAAATGTCGATTCCTAATAGTAAAGAAAGTCATTTGCTGACCATGGAATCCGCGGACGGAATTTCAAAAGTAAAAACGTATCAGCGTCTTAGCGCAAATGGTGCGGTTATGGACACCATTCAGTTTGATAATGCGAATCGAACGGTGACATACAGTGATCTTCTTGGTACTAACAAAAGTTTTTTAAAGGACGGAACCACAGTAGCGGATCTTTTTCAAATTGAGAGCGGGGATTTGAAGAATGTTTACAATTTAATTCGATCTAATGAAGCGGTGCGAATCGGTTATCAAAAAAATGCATCGGGGCAACTTGAGCAATATTCTGTTGATTTGCCATTGTTTTCTAAAGTTGTTCCTCAAAACGGCTGGGATATTACCGATGCCGCGATTTTAAGTCTCAAAGATCGTTCGTTGGCCTCAATCAAGTCACTTTTACATGGGGACATCTTGACTCGGAATCAATATGTGACGGCAAACGATGGAACAAAATTTTATGTGAACGTGATGGGTGCGAATATCGAGTTTTTCATGATTTATGTAGATCGTAAAACAGGTCGTGAATTGACTCAAAAAGTTCAGACTATGAATGCGCAGGGCGTTTTATCATTTTCTGATCCTTCAAAAGAGACACTCGTTCGAAACTATACGATGAATTTTGATAATCAAGGCAAGGTAGGTTTATTTGCGCAGAAAGCATTAATGGCAGAGTATCCTCTTGCGATTGGTACTGGAATGAACTTGAAGTTATTTTCAGATACGAGTTATGAACTTACTTATCAAGGCAAAACGTATGTCAGCGATACCGACGGAGTGATTGGCTCAAATTTGGGATTATTTAAAATGAAATTTGATTATGGCACTAAGGGCCCCATTTCATTTGAATATACCTTGGCGACGGTGCATTCCGGTGGATTTGACACTCAAACTAAAGGGGTTGGATATTTTGAGCAAAGTCCCAGCGGCGGTTATCAGATTTCGAATTATTATTGGCAAAAGATAAGGCTGGATACGGGAGTGATGCTTAAATTTTACGAAATGAATTTCAATAAAAGATTTTCCCGTCAAGTTGATAACTGGCAGGGGATAGAGGGTCAGGAAACGATTTACGAGACATATTTTACAACGGATCTAAACAGCCTGAAATCAAAGGTGGAGTTTGGTGCGGATCTTCTGAGTGTGTCCCATCAAGATCCTCAGAGGATTTCATGTGCCGAGGGCTGTTATTCTTTGACTTATGGTCACGGAGGAGTATTGAAGCAGTTTATTTATAGTCCGAATCAAAATGAGAAGTCAGAGATGTGGAGCCTGCTTACTGTTGGAGGATTTGATCTTAGAAATGCAGATATGCTGGATCTGGCGCGTTCAGGGAAAGATTCTTTGAGGTATTTGAAAGGGATATTAAGAGATGATCGATTGGTGAATATTGGAAGCACAAATGCGAGTTATCAAGTGATTACTGCAGATGATGGAACAAAGATTAATTTCCCACAGGGCTTGAACCAGATGAATCAGGGGAATTCGACGCAATTGGCATTTTGGGGAAGTGCTACCTATTTAGCCAAGGGGATTTTAACGCAAACAAACGGCCTGCAGGTTACGTTGACTTTGGATCAAACGAATGGCACGAAGAAGACTTATCTGGTCACAATTGATAGTGAAGGCAAGGTGAGTTTAAAACTCATGGCCAAGTAATTCCCTTGGCCGGGTTATTTTTTTGAGGTTTTAGGTGGCCTAGGATCGAAAAAAATCCGATTGTTTTTTTCAGAGCGTCCTGTTTTTCTTGTGATATAATTCCTGCCCATTAACCCCAGGGAAATCATGCAGGAACAGATTTTAGAAATGCGCGCAAAACTGAATGATCTTAAGGATAAACTCCAAGAGATCAGGAGGTATCTTTGACCTCGAATCTCGTGAAAAAGAAATCGAGCGTCTAAATCAGGAAATGGCCCGCCCCGATTTTTGGGACAAGCAGCAGGAGTCCCAGGAAACCATCGAAAAATTAAAAACCCTCAAAAAAGTTGTAGACCCCTGGCAAAAAGCAAACCGCCAATCTCTGGATTTGATCGAACTCTTAGATCTTCTTGATGACAAACAAGAAGACTCCCTCAAAGAAATGCAGTCTGAGCTTACCAAACTTCAAAAGGATGTGGATGATCTTGAATTTCAGCAGCTTTTGTCAGATCCTCGGGATCCTAAAAATGCGATCGTGAGTATCAATGCGGGTGCCGGGGGAACTGAATCCTGTGATTGGGCCTCCATGCTTCTGCGTATGTATTACCGCTGGGCAGAGCAGCACGGATACGGTATCGAGAGCATTGACCTTCAGCATGGCGAAGAAGCTGGCATTAAAGGAACTACTTTTATTGTTCAAGGTCCGTATGCCTTTGGATATCTTAAAGCTGAGTCTGGAGTTCACCGATTGGTTCGCATTTCTCCCTTTGATGCTAACAAACGCCGTCATACGTCTTTTGCCTCGGTGGATATTGTGGCTGAGGTCGAGGATGTGCCTGAAATTGAGGTCAAGGATTCTGACCTTAAAATTGATGCGTACCGCGCCGGGGGAGCGGGTGGTCAGCACGTGAACAAAACCTCAAGCGCCATTCGTTTGACCCATCTCGCAACCGGGATCATTGTGCAGTGTCAAAACGAGCGGTCTCAACACCAAAATAAAATGGTAGCCATGAAGGTTTTAAAAGCCCGGCTTTACGAGCGTTTTCTTAAAGAACGTGAAGCGGAAATGAAATCGCTTTACGGTGAGAAAAAAGATAATGCCTGGGGATCACAAATCCGCTCTTATGTGCTTCATCCTTACAATATGGTCAAGGACCATCGGACCAGCGTCGAAACTTCAAACACAAGCGCTGTGCTGGATGGAGAGCTGGATGAATTCATTCATGTTTATTTAAAGCAAAGAGCCAGTGGTCAGGAACCCAAGAAAAAATAAAATCCGAAGATGGTAATCAGTATTTTTCCAGGAACCCGAGAAGGTTAATTTATGATTCAAAATATTTTGAGCAAACTTTTTGGAACCCAAAACACCCGAACTTTGAGCAAAATTTTGCCTCTGGTTTCTCAAGTCAGCGTACTTGAGCCGGAAATGCAAAAATTATCTGACGCTGAACTTCGGGCAAAAACCGAGGAATTCAGAAGCCGGGTGGCTTCAGGCCAAACGCTGGATCAGATTCTTCCCGAGGCTTTTGCAGTTTGCCGTGAGGCGGCGAAGCGCACAGTTAAAATGAGGCACTATGATTCCCAAATTCTTGGAGGCATCGTGCTTCATCAGGGAAAGATTGCTGAAATGGCAACCGGTGAAGGAAAAACCTTGGTGGCGACTCTTCCTCTTTATTTAAATGCGCTCGAAGGTAAAGGGGCGCATCTTGTGACTGTGAATGATTATCTTGCCCGCCGCGACCGCAATTGGATGGGGCCGATTTATGAATTTTTAGGACTTACCGTAGGCGTGGTTCAACACGGCATGCAGGAGGAAGAGAAACTTGCTGCTTACCGCTGTGACATCACTTACGGAACCAATAATGAATTTGGATTTGATTATTTGCGCGATAACATGACCAAAGACATCAATCACCGTTTTCAGCGCGGGCATCACTACGCCATTGTGGACGAAGTCGACTCGATTTTGATTGATGAAGCGCGGACCCCGCTTATTATTTCTGGTCCTGCCGAAGAATCCACAGATAAATATTACAAGATCGATAAAATTATTCCGAATCTCAAACCCGAGGAACACTACAAGCACGATGAAAAAGCAAATACGGTTAATTTGACTGAAGAAGGCGTGCGTGCTTGCGAGGATCTTCTTCATGTGACCAGCCTTTACGAAAACACTCAAATCGATTTGATTCATCACATTAATCAAGCACTCAAGGCGCACGTGCTTTTCAAGCTTGATGAAGATTACATTGTTAAAGACGGAAAAGTCATTATCGTGGATGAGTTTACTGGAAGGCTTATGCCGGGCCGTCGATTTTCAGACGGACTTCATCAAGCGCTGGAAGCTAAAGAAGGGGTTCAAATTGAACGGGAAAACCAAACCTTGGCAACGATCACGCTCCAAAATTATTTTCGCATGTTTAAAAAACTTGGGGGCATGACAGGAACTGCAGCCACGGAAGCCATTGAATTCAAAAAAATCTACAAATTGGATGTGGTTGTGGTTCCAACCAACCGCCCTTGTGTTCGCAAAGATCATTCGGATGTCATTTATAGAACGGAGCGGGAAAAATTTGAAGCTGTGGTTCGTGAGATTAGTGAAATCCATAAACAGGGACGCCCGGTATTAGTCGGAACGATTTCCATCGAAAAATCTGAGAGGCTAAGCCGTATGCTTGAGCGGCAAAATCTTCCGCACACGGTTTTGAATGCAAAGTATCACGAAAAAGAAGCTGAGATTGTGTCCAAAGCAGGGCAGGATAGCGCGATCACGATTGCTACCAACATGGCTGGCCGAGGAACGGATATTGTTTTGGGGGCTGGAGTTGCAGAAAAGGGAGGCTTGGCGGTGATTGGAACAGAGCGCCATGAAGCGCGGCGCATTGATAATCAGCTCCGCGGACGCTGCGCCCGACAGGGAGATCCCGGGACGGCTAAATTTTTTATCGCGCTTGAAGATGATCTGATGCGCATTTTTGGTTCCGAGCGTATTGCTGGCATGATGGAAAAAATGGGAATGCAGGACGGAGAGGAAATTCAACATCCGCTTGTGAATCGAGCCATTGAAACAGCGCAGGAAAAGGTGGAGTCGCAGAATTTTGAGATCCGAAAACACTTGCTTGAGTATGACGACGTGATGAACCGTCAGCGCGAAATTATTTACGGAGAACGTGATCGCTTGCTCAAACAAGAGGGGCTTCGTGAGCACATTTGGGAAATGATCGAGGATGTGGTGGAAGGCCTTTTAGGCACTTTTGTTCATCCTGATATTCGTGATGATGATAAAAATCCTGAAGGCCTGAAACAGGCGCTTCGAAATAAATTTGGCTCTGATTTCTCAAAAATTGTTGATAGTTATCCCAACTTTGATATCGATGGACTTCGCGGTGACATTCTAGATAAAGTGAAAGAGCTTTTTGATGAGCGTGAGAAAAACTTCACGCCTGAGCGTATGAACTATTTAATTGTTTATGTCATGCTTGAAAATATTGATAACAAATGGAAAGAACATTTACACGGACTGGATACGCTTCGCGAGGGAATCGGTCTGCGTGCGTATGGACAAAAAGATCCTTTGATTGAGTATAAAAAGGAAGCATTCAACATGTTTGATGGGATGATTCAGAGCATTAAAGAGGATACGGTGGAACTTCTTTTCCATGTTCAGGTGGTGAAAGAGCAAGCTCAGGAGAGCAATCTCAATATTTCCTCAGCGCAATTCTTGCATCCGGAATCTTCGGGCATGGCCCCTGCTTTAAACATGGCTAAATCTGAGCAAGAAGGGTTTGAACCCGAGCATCCTTCCTTGGCCTCTATGGGAGCTCATCGCCAGTCTCATCAGGAAAAGACAGCGCCGATTCATAATTCAGAAGCTAAAGTAGGGCGTAACGACCCCTGTCCGTGCGGATCAGGGAAAAAATATAAGAAGTGCCACGGATCATAATTGAATAACTCTCATGCCTCGACTTTCTAGTTTGCAAAAATATATTTTGTCAGGCCTGTTTTATGCCTGGCTTTTCCCCAATGTCTCTTTTGGATTTCTTGCTTGGGTTTCACTCGTACCTCTCATTCACGCCTCCCAAAGAGTCAATAGTCGTCAGAAAGCTTTTTGCGGCGGTTTGGTGTCTGGGCTGATTGGGTTCGGGCTTTCAATGACTTGGGTCGCTCATGTGGTTTGGTTTGGATGGATCTTTGCTGCTGCGGTGGAGGCTGTTTTTTTTGGATTTTTCAGTTTGCTTGTTTATGAAAGCCGCCGCATTCGAAATCCCGGCATTCAAATTCTTTGGGTGGCTGCGTCCTGGACTGTGACCGAGGTTTTTCGGTCTGAAATTCCCATCTTGGCGCTCCCTTGGAATCTTCTTGGATATTCTCAAACGGGAATGCTTACAATTCTGCAAATAGCCAATGTTGTGGGCGCATTCGGGCTTGGATTTATCATCGCTATTGTGAATGCCTGTTTTGCGCGCTGTTTCTCTCTTTTTCAGTTTATTCGGTTGAATCATCAGCAAGATCGAAGAACTTTGGCGGTTTATGAAAATTCAGAACTTCATAATTCTCAAAGTCTTTTTCAAGAATTTTTTAGAATTTTATTTTTTATTTTGATCATTTTTTCAGCGCTCTTTTTTTACGGATTGGATTCGCTCAGCCATCCGAAGATTAGCGGTACCGTGCGTATTGCTGTGATCCAGGGCAATATTCCCCAGGATCTTAAATGGTCCTCCGAAGCCAAAACAAAAATTTTGGATATCTATCTCAAGATGACGGAACTCGCTGCGGCTGAGCAGCCGGACTTGATTGTTTGGCCTGAGGCGGCTTATCCAGGTTATTTTAACCGTGAACCTTTTGCTGCTGAAATTGTCATGGCGGTTCAAAAGTTAAAAGTTCCGCTGCTCCTCGGAAGTCCGTTTTTAGAATCCATGGAAGTGGCTTACAACAGTGCGTATCTTTTGGATGAAAATGGAAGCACGATTCAGCGATACGATAAACAGAGGCTTGTTCCTTTTGGAGAATATTTGCCGCTGCCAGCAAGTCTCAGCCAATTGAGAGCTTATGCCTACGCATTGGGCGTGAGCGATTTTTCATCCGGTCATGAAGCAACGGTGTTCCAGCTTCCAAGAGTGGGACATGCTTTTTCTACTTTGATTTGTTTTGAAGATACCTTTGCGGATTTGGCTCGGGAATTTGTGCAAAAGGGAGCCCGGTTTCTTTTAGTGATTACCAATGATGCGTGGTTTGGTTTGTCGCAAGCACCCTATCAGCATTTGCAAGCATCCATTTTACGTGCGGTTGAAAATGGAGTTCCTGTGATTCGAGCAGCTAATACCGGAGTTTCTTCATTTATTGATTCCCAGGGCCGCGAAACCTTTCGCGTTCGCGATGCGAATAAAAAAGATCTTTTTTCATTTGGGTGGAAAACTGAAACCGTTAAAATATCAAACCAGATTACTTTTTATCAGAAGGCGGGCTATCTTTTTTCTTGGCTGATTGTTTTTGCGTGGGTTTTAATCGGAGCTTCGCTTTTTCGCTCAAATTTCAAATTTAAAAATGAGGATACGAAATAAATGTTGCGACACTTTCTTTCTATCTTGGTGGTGGGTTTGATGGTTGTTTTCAGTGGTTGTGTGCGTCTGGTGGGGGGAGCCGGGTACTCTTATCGCGGTTCTGAGGATGCTTCTCCTCAAACAAAATCCGTGGGATTTGATACTCAGAATCTGGTGCCAGGTTCTTTAAGTGACTCCGCTCAGATCGAAATGCCTTCCTCTTAAGCGATTTGGATAGAGGGATTAAATCAGGGAAAGTCCGCCGTCTGCGATCAAGGTTTGTCCGTAAATCCAATTGGCAGCAGGTGTGGTAAGAAAGGTCACAATATTTGCCAGATCGTCTGCTTGACCAATGCGTCCGCCAGGAGTACGTTTTAAAACCTCAGTTTTCATCTCCTCATAATTTGGGAACGATCTTAAAGCATCGGTATCCACAAGTCCGCCAGAAACACAGTTGACGTGAATGCCTTTGGGGCCAAGTTCCACAGCAAGATATCGAATCAAAGTTTCCAACGCAGCCTTTGAGGGACCAATGGCTCCGTAATTGGGGATAAAGCGGTGAGAGCCCAGACTGGAAAGTCCGATGATGTGTCCCGATTTCTTTTTTTCCATGGAAGGCAGCACTTTTTGAGTCAGGATCAAAAACGCTTTGGTGTTGATATCAAAAGATAAATCATATTGATTCATGCGCAATTTGTGCACGGGTTTGAAGGCTCCAAGTGCAGCGTTGTGAACCAGAATATCAACAGGACCGAGACTTTTCTCCACGTCAGAAACGAGCCCTTCGATTTTTGAATGATCACCCACATTGGTTTGAAAGGCCTGAGCTCTTACCCCCATGCTTAGCAAAGTCTCAACTGTGCTTTTCGCAGCCGACTCATTCTGAACATAGTTCACAGCAATGGAGCAGCCGAGTCCAGCCAGTTGGATAGCGATGGCTTTGCCAATACCCCGGGAAGACCCGGTAATCAGAGCGACTTTGTCTTGATGAATTTTCATGATGGGGCACAAGGATATTCGCCTTCAGGCGAAAAATCAATCAAAAACACCTGATTATTTTGTCTTGAGGGCACTTTTTAGCAGGAGCTTTGTCCCTTGGAGGGGTTAGGTTCTTCTGGAAGATAGGGCTTGGCTCATGAGGAGCATCCCGCTATAATTCCACCTTCGAACCTTTGTCGCTATCTCGATTTGCATCAGATTTACTGAGTTTTCAAACAAAATCTAGCAATCAAAGATGTCGTAAAATCAGGAGCCCCTAATATTTCTCAGATTCGGTCTTGGCAGCGTAAAACTCTCGATAGCATTGTCAAAAACAATCCCGGACTTGGCTTAAATCACCGAGCGGAATTTTTTGTCAAACAATTCGAGAGCTTTCTTGAGCCTCAAAGTCGGATTCTTGATATTGGAGGGGGATGGGGATTTTACGCAGAGCCCTTAGAAAAACGCGGGCACGATGTCACGGTTCTGGATGTGGTCATTCCAGGACTGCAAAATGCGCCTGTGGTTGTGTACGAGCCTGGTACTCCGATCCCATTTGCGGACAAAAGTTTTGATACGAGCATGTTCATTACCGTGCTGCATCATATTCCGGACCCTGTGGCTGTGCTCAAAGAAGCGATGCGCGTAACGCGAAAATCTGTGATTATTGTTGAAGATCTTTACCGGCATTCTTTAGGACGTCTCTGGACGATTCTTCGGGATATGATTTATAATTTCGAATTCATTGGTCATCCTTGCCAATTTCATAAGCGTGAGGAATGGACTGAGATCTTTGAAGGCTTGGGGCTTCATGTTCGCAATATTCAGGAACACTATACTTGGCTTTCTGGCCTCAGGATCTTGAACGGTATTTTTATTTTGGAGCTTCCAAAATCATGAAACCTCTTGGACTTGACCAGGTTTTGTGGATCAAACCCGGTGAAGGGATTTCAGCTGCGGGAAGCATTCCGGAAGACGCGGAATTTTTTAGGGATCACTTTCCTGGATTTCCCGTGCTCCCAGGGGTTTTGGCCCTTGAAATGCTTCGCATGTCTGCTGAGTTTTATTTTAGAAATACAGGAATTGAAGATGCGGTTCTTCGCATCCGCAAGTTAACAGCGGTTCGTTTTGCCAAATATCTCAGACCGGGAGACGGGTGGCGAAGTGAACTTATTTTAAAATCGCAATCAGCGTCAGAGTCTGTGTGGAATGCACGGCTCTTTTTTCAGGAAGAGGTGGCTGTTTCAGCGCGAATGGTTTTTGATTTAAAGCGCACCTCAGCCAAAGTCATTATTTAAAGGAGGAAGTTCCCGTGGAAGAAGAAATTTTAAAGAAAGTCAGTGAAACGCTTTCAGCCGCGCTCGGAATTGAAGAAGACGAAGTGCGTCTTGAGTCTTCGCTTGTGCGTGATCTTGGTGCGGAATCCATCGATTTCATTGACGTGATTTTTCGTCTTGAAAAAACTTTTGATATCAAAATTCCTTCAGGGGATCTTTTCCCGGGGCATCTTTTGAACGATGAGCGGTATGTTCAAAACGGAAAAGTGACTGCGGCAGGACTTCAAGAACTCAAAACCAAAGTACCTTATTTGGATGTGGATAGTTTTTCTCGCGATCCTCAAGTCTCCAAGCTTGGTGATTTTTTTACGGTTCAAATGATCGTGCTTTATCTCCGAGACCGTATTTTAAATAAAAGCAAAGTTTAGGAATGGATTCGGTTTCTGATTCTTCCTCGAAGCGTTCTCAAAAACGGCGTTATTTTGCTGGGTTGGGTCTGGACTTACTCCGCGTTGCGCGGGTGCAGCGGTTTCTTAAAACCTACGGGTCAGAGCGTTTTCAGAGAATTTTAACGCCACTTGAAAAGGCATCGCTTTACAAAAGAAAAATTTCTGCGCTTGAATTCGCCCGTCGTTTCACTGCAAAAGAAGCATATTTCAAATCGCTGAATGCGCCTTGGCTCGGGGTCGATGGGTTCAGTAAAATTCATGTTGAAATGCTTTCAAAAAATTATTTCAGTGCGTCTTGGATCAATGAAAAGGGAGTTCTGGAGCGTGAAGCTTCGGGTTGTTTTTTTCGCGGCCCTCGATGGGTTGCAGCTCAAGTCATTCGGTGGAAGTAATGCCGGATTTTTTTTGCACGATTGAATGCTAGGTTTAAATAAGGAAGCCTAATGCGCTGGCTAGTACTGGATAGTATTGAAACCATTGAAAAAGGGAAGCTCGCGCGGTCTCGGAGCAAAATCCCTTTTTGTGAATACAGTTCCGAGGTTTTGATGGTGGAAATGATGGCTCAAACCGGGGCTGTTCTCCTTGGGGCTGAAACGGATTACCAAAAAGACCTGGTTTTTGCTAAAATTGAGTCTGTTGAATTCAACCCTCCTTATGGTTCCGGAGAATCCATTTGGATTGAAGCTACGGCAGAAAGTTTTCGCCCTGAAGGGGCATGGCTAGACGGTGTGATTCGCGGTCCGGACCGCGAAATTGCAAAATGCCGATTTTTACTTATGCACGTGGACGGATTCGATTCCCAAATTCAAAAGCCGATTACTTTTCACGAGGCTTTCATGCAGCATTTTGATGTGAGAGATAAAATTAAATGAGTCGAAAACGCGTAGTCATCACCGGAATGGGTTTGGTCACACCTTGCGGCGAAGGATGGCAGCCCTACTGGGCTTCGGTTCTGGCAGGAAAATCTCACATCCGCCAACTCAATCATTGGGGCACGAACGGTTATCCTCATAAATTTGCCGGCGAAATTGAGGACTTTGATCCTACTAAGACGATCAAGAATCGTAAAAGCCTCAAGGTGATGTCCCGCACCATCATGTTTGCTGTGATCGCTAGCGATCTTGCCATTCGAGATTCTGCCCTTGCCATGGATAAAATTAATGCTCAGCGTTTTGGCGTTTCATTAGGTACGGGCGTGATCAACAATGATCTTGATGAGCTTGCTCAAGGCATACGCGAAGGTCTGGGTCCTGATGGCGTTTTTGACATCAAAAAATTTGGTCAAAGCGGAGTGCGCGCTCTTTTTCCTTTGTGGTTTTTGAAATATCTTCCCAACATGCCAGCTTGTCATATCTCGATCGTTCATGGACTTAAAGGACCAAATAACACAGTGACAACTTCAGCAGCTGCAGGTGCTCAAGCCATCGGGGAAGCCTTTCGCGTGATTGAGCGCGGAGATGCGGATATCATGATTGCGGGAAGCACGGATTCTAAGATCAATGCCATGGGGCTTTCTCGGTTTCAACTTTTGGGGCTTTTATCTCAGGATAAACAAGGTAGTGCTCACGAGGCCTATTGTCCTTTTGATATTCAGCATGACGGTATGATTTTGGGCGAAGGTGCCGGGCTTTTAATTTTAGAAGAATATAAACATGCCAAAGCTCGAGGGGCCCGGATTTACGGAGAAATTCGCGGTTACGGATCGTGTTCTGATTTTATTCATGATCCGCGTACGGCGCAGGATTTTACAGGGAAGTGTCTTGCCATGGAGCGAGCACTCCATTCAGCCTCGATTCTTCCTGAAGAAGTTGATGCCGTGTTAGCCAACGGAAGCGGTATTCCGCAAGAAGATATTCACGAAGCACAGGCGCTTCACATTGTTTTTCAGCGGGCGGTGAATCAAATCGTGGTGACCGGCGTGAAACCTATTACAGGCCACCTGGTTTATGGTTCTGCGGGAGTGGAGCTTGCTGCCGGTCTTTTGTCGCTTCGCGATCAAGTGATTCCGCCGCTTGTGAATCTCAAGAAACCAGATCCTGCATGTGATCTTCCTTTTGTTCTAGACAGACCTCTTCCGAGAAAAGTAAAGACGATTCTTTTTAACTCTTTTGGTTTTGGCGGACAGAATGCTTCCTTGGTGGTAAGTCATCATGAGTAAACGACGCGCAGTGATCACGGGAATGGGCATTGTTTGTCCGCTCGGAAACAATCTGCACGAATTTTGGAATCATTTGATTCAAGGAAAATCCGGGATTGCTCCCATTTCTATTTTCGATGCCTCTCAGTTCGAAACGCGCATTGCGGGGGAAGTCAAAAATTTTGATATTGAAAGATGGATTCGGAAAGATCCAGCGCTTAAAAATGCTTTTCGCGGAAGTTTTTTTGCACTTCAGGCTGCAGAGGAAGCTTTTATTAATTCCTTTCTTCGTCCTTTTGCGATTGACCGCCGCAGGTTTGGAATTTATTTCGGGGCAGGTGATAGCGGGATTGATTTTGATTCTTTTGTCAACACGATGTCACGGTCTCTTTCTTCGGATAGCGGCCCTTTAGTGAATAAGGAACGTTATCTTGAAACAGCGCCTCAGCATTTAAATGCGATTGCAGAACTTGAAGCACAGCCTTTTATGACAGTCACTCATCTTGCGCGAAGATTTGATATTCGCGGTCCTGTTTCCAATTGTTTGACTGCGTGCGCTGCTTCTTCTCAGGCCATTGGTGAAGCGGCTCAGCTCATTATGAATGACGAAGCGGATATTGTACTTTCCGGTGGGTCTCATTCCATGATTTATCCGTTGGGCATCGCAGGATTCAGTTTGCTGACCGCATTATCCACGCGCAATGATGAACCGCAAAAAGCTTCGCGTCCTTTTGATGCTCATCGTGATGGTTTTGTTTTGGGTGAAGGTGCCGGAGTGGTGATTCTTGAAGAGCTTAATCATGCCAAACAAAGACGTGCTCGCATTTATGGTGAGGTTTGCGGTTACGGATCTACTTCGGACGCCTATCGTTTGACGGACATGGATCCGCTCGGTGAGGGGGCCTCGCGTGCTATGGAAATCGCGATGAAAAAAGGCAACATCCATCCTAAAGATGTGGATTACATTAATGCGCACGGTACTTCGACTCAAGTCAATGACCGAATGGAAACGCTCGCTATCAAAAAAGTGATGGGTAAAGAAGCGTACCGCATTCCAGTGAGTTCTATTAAATCTATGCTGGGTCACATGATTGCGGCTGCTGGTGCTGTGGAAGTCATTGCCTGCATGCTGGCGATGCGCGATTCGGTGATTCCGCCCACAATCAATTATGAAGAAGCTGATCCTGAATGCGATTTAGATTATGTTCCCAACGTTGCCCGAAGCCACGAAATGGATACGGTATTGTCTAATTCCTTTGGTTTTGGCGGTCAAAATATTTGTCTAGCTTTGAGGAAATATGAATAATTCATCCCGCGTTATTTTTATGACTGGCGGAACCGGAGTTTTGGGCCGCGAAATGGTTGCTGAAATTCTAAAAAACTCGAGTGATCGTCTTTTTCTTTTAGTGAGGCGTAAAAAAACACTTTCACATTGGGCAAGAATTAGAAAAATTCTTGCAGCCTCTAATCTTGAAGTTTTTCTTGGAACGCGTGTGCATGTGGTGGAAGGGGATGTGACTTTTCCAGGACTAGGTCTTTCCGATGCAGACCGGGAAACTTTGATCCGGCAAGTGACTCATGTTTTTCATGTGGCGGCTTTGACGACCTTAAATGCCAGCCGTGAAGATTGTGAGCGTATCAATTTAGGAGGAACCGAAGAGGTTCTTAAATTTGTTTCAGATCTTAAGAAACGCGGAAAGCTTGAAAGGTTTTTTTATTTTAGTACGGCATACGTTGCAGGAAGCCGCCAGACTTATTGTTCGCTTGAAGATGAGTTACCTTCTAAACCGGTTTTTGCCAATTTTTATGAGTCCAGTAAATATGCCGCAGAAACACGTGTGCGGCAAGTGATGAAAGAGGGTCTGCCTGTAACGATCTTCCGGCCAAGTATTGTGGTGGGAGATTCTCGTACCGGAGAAGTCGGCGAATTCAATGTGATTTATCCTTTTATGAAAATGTTTGCTCACGGCATTCTAAAAAAGATTCCTACGCATCCGGAAAACTCAGTCAATATTGTTCCTATTGATTTTGTGATTGCAGCTTCACTTTATATTTCAACGCTCCCAGAATCTATAGGAAAGACCTATCATCTGGTAACACAAAAACCACCCACCATTGGCATGATATTAAAAATGGGGGATGATTATCCGAGTTTTCCGCCTATTGAAGTTATCCCGCCTGAAAAGTTTCAGCCAGATTCTCTTGATCTTAATGAGAAAAGTGTTTATCAAATGCTTGAGCCTTACATGGGATATCTCAATGATCATCTGACTTTTGACACTACGAACACAAAGGCAGCGCTCAGTTCTTGTTCGATTTCTTTTCCTAAAACGGATTATTCCTTTCTCAAGGTCCTTACCCAATACGCGGTGGACCAGGGATATCTTCTTCTTAAATAGCCGATGATCGGTGTTCTTGGGCTGGCAGAGCTTCAAGGCGCTATGCTATAAGCTACTAGTTTTTGGGTGTTAAAGTTTGTCATTATTAAAATGCTGTGCTATCTTCTATAAGTGGATGGGTAAAACGCGAAAAGGGACCACTTATGTCAAATTGTCCGCGCTGCGGTTCAGTTGTCGATCAAGTGCTTGGGCACTGCGCCAAATGCACGCCTGCTTCTAATATTCAAAGAGCACGAGAAGAAGATTGGGGTGCGTATCTTCCTGAGGAGCCATCGAATAAACCCTTAGCGCCGAGTGCGCCTAGTCCTGCATCTATGAATGTGAGTAGCTCAGAAGACAATCTGGATGCGATCTTCTTGATGCTGCGCACGCGCATTTGGGTTGCCACGCTGTTACTTTCACTGGCACTTATTTTGAGTTTGGCATCTATTGGGATTGTGATTCATCAACAGTTGAGTTTGCAGGATGACTTTGAAAAAATAGTGGCTGAGAAATTTAAAGATCCCAAGATCGAAAAAACTCTTACCGAGATTGCTCAAACCAAAGCAGTGCCGATTCTTGAAAAAGAAATTCAGCCTGTGGTGGATCAATTTCGAACCGAGGTGAGTGATGCCTATCGGTCTGTAGATGAAACCCGGATGCGACTCGAAAATCAATATGCTGAAACTTCTCGTACCTCAGCCTTGCTTGAAAATCGAAAAAATGTAGACAAACTTTCAGAGCAGGCCATGCGCGGGTATCGTCGCTCCTTTGAGCAACTTCAGGATTATTGTACGCGCACCGAGCCTGAGGGGCTTTCAAAATACGCAGAGGATTCTGTCGAGAAAATTGAGCGTTATTTTCATTTAACCAATCGTCTCGAAGGCGTGAGCATTAATTTTCTAGATGAAAATGGTAAGGGGTGGGTAAATGAAAAAGTGCCCACCTATTTTTTGATGAAAGAGTTAAGAAATTCCCCTAATTGGAAGATTCGTGCACGGGCCGCGGAGCTTTTAGCTGCGCGTTCCGAAGACGGAGTTCCTCAAGTGCTGTTGGAAGCTGCGGAAACCGATCCCTATCTGGATGTTGTGAAGTGTGCTCTTCAATCCTTCAATGCCGTCACAGGTTACGATGGGAGTGAGGTTTTTGGAGTGAAAAAGGCCCGGCAGTGGTGGGGTGAATTTGGCAAGAATCGGCATTTCTCGGGGAGTGTTTTGGGAGTAAAATCTGACCCTGTGGAGTCAGGAACCAATGCGCAAGATTTAAATTCTCAGGACGAGGATTTAAAGAAAGGCTAACATGGCAGATCATTCTGATATCAATCGTAAAATGCGTTTGGGAGAAATTCTTGTCCGAAATGGCTGGGTAAGTTGGGAAAATCTGGAAAAAGCTCTGGCGATTCAAAAAGAAATTGAAAACAAGGAGAAGATGCCGATTGGCGCTGAAGTCATGCTTGCACCCTTTCCGCTGCAAATGTTAAGTCTCGGAGAAATTCTGGTTCGAAATGGCTGGATCAATTGGCAGCAGCTCGACATGGCTCTTGAAATTCAAAAGCGAACCGGGCAGTTGCTTGGAAAAATACTAGTTGATTTGAAATTTGTCAGTTCCAAAGATTGCTACCGTGCACTAGCGATTCAAATGAACATGGTGTTTATTGATTTTGATCGCATCCGGGTAGATACTTCGTTACTCACGTTAATTCCTAAAAATTTTGCAGTGAGTCATAAAATGATGCCTGTTGTCAAACGAGACAATGCCCTTCTCATTGCAGTCTCAAACCCCTCGAATATTGAAATTGAAAGTGAACTTAATTTGGTGGTGCCATCGTTTAAAATTCACACCGGAATTTCGAGCCCGGATGAAATTGAAAAGGCAATCAAGGCTTACTACGGTTAGTGTTCAATCAAAGAATCTGCAGTCGGCGTTCTTAACGCCACTTTGTTTTACTGCCTGTCATGGCCAACCAAGTGGCATTGATCATGATCAGCATGAGGGTCGATGCCGCAAGAGGGAAAAATAAGAAGAACCGTCGACGTGAACGGATGATGCTGTAAGTTTTCCACACCACCGTCAAGATGAAAGCAAGGACCAGAACAGTAAAGATTCCAAAGAACGCTTGCTCGGAAGGATTTTTAAGATAGGTGGGAATAAAAATAAATGGGATAAGGAAAGGGAATACTGAAGTAAAAAAAACGTCAAAAGTTTTCCCGAGCAGTACGGAAACTTTGCGCTGAAAGGCATGAAGAAAAATTCTCCGCCAGCCTCGCCACAAAGATTTGAAAGACTCATACATACGCGTTCCGTAAACATCCATCCCAAGAGCGCATTCCACCTTTTCTCCCATGTCCTTGGCTTGTTTCATGAGCGCAAAGTCCTCTAAAAATTGATCGTGAACCGCAGCGTGTCCCCCAATACGGTGATGAAGATCAGCTTCCATGAGCATGTACTGCCCATTGGCAAAATAAAATTTTGAATTAGGATCGTTGATACGGTTTAGGGGGAACCAAAGTCCGACAAATCCCATCATGGTTGGCTGAAAAATTTTCTCGATCAGTCCGGAGGTGAGGCATTCGGGAAGTAAAGTTAAAAATGCTAGGTTGCGGGAATCTGCGTGCGACATAGCTGCTGAGATGGAGGACTTGTGATGACGTGTGTCTGCGTCGGTAAAGAGATACCAGTCACCCGTGGCCAGGCTGAGTGCGGAATGGACCGCGAAGTTTTTTCCAGTCCAGCCCTGGGGAGTGGGGGATACATTAACATAGCGGATCTTTGTGCCAAATGACTTCAAAATCTCTTCGGTTTTGTCCCGCGAATTGTCATTGGCGACAATGATTTCAAAATTAGGATAATCCTGGAGCAGAAATCTTTGAATGCAATCGCCAATATTTTTTTCTTCATTCTTGGCTGGGATGATCACAGAGACTTTGGGATGGACTTTTGCAGGGCGGCGAAATTCGGGGTCAATGACCGGAGCGGTGTGCAACGCACGAAGGGCGGCCTGACTTCGCCGTGCCCAAATAAATGCGAGAATAAGTAGAAGGAGAATTCGTATGTCCATCAGATGTACCATCATATTTTTGAAATCATATCATAAATAAGGAAGCTCTCAAACACTTCGCCTGATCGTGCTCTGCGCTGCCTTCGCTTCTTGTAGAATATTGGCGCTTGTGCTGGTGGCGCGAGTGCGGGCAGTGGACTACGGGTCGGAACTTCTCGTGGTTCGTCTCTTTGCGCGACCGATTTTTATTTGAAAGGTGGGTTGAGAGACGCGCGGGAAATCTTGTTTTGCTGGTAATTCCCGGATTTATGGATTGAGTCTGACGGAGAATTTCCCAGAGATTCTTCTCCACCGCTCAAATTTTCCCAGCGTGAAAATTTTCGCTCGCGTGCTCGGCTTCGCTCGGCAAGAGACTTTGACGACGCCAGCTCTCGGAGCGTTTCGAGCTGGTTCCCACTGCTTTGTATCCCATACAAAGCAGTGGGATCGAAGCGCGAGAGCGCAGGCGGACACTCGGCCGCTGGAGCCGATGAACCGCCGGTGGCAGAGTCGAAGGGCCGCTCAGTCTCGCGAGCGTGTTTCAGAAGCCTGAGAAATT